>NZ_JAOCLC010000062.1:0-28133 GCF_029845105.1 Stenotrophomonas sp. GD03654
CCCTCGTTGATGGGTTTGAACGCTGCTACTTCTTCGTCGCCAGTACGATCACCCCGGCCAGCACAAGGCCGATGCCGCTCCACTCCCGCAGGTTCGGACGTTCGCCCAGCAGCAGGTAGGCCAGCACGATCACCAGCACCACACTGAATTTGTCGACCACTGCGACCTTGGCCAGCTCACCACTCTGCAGCGCGCGGAAATAGAACAGCCATGAAGCGCCGGTGGCCAGTGCCGACAGCACCAGGAACAGCTGGGTGCGGCCCGGCAGCAGCAACGGATTGGACCATTTGCCGGTGACCACCACCAGCGGCAGGATCACCGCGGCCACCACCAGGGTGCGGATCGCCATGGCCAGGTCCGAGTCGACGCCCTTGACGCCAATCTTGGCGAACAGCGCAGTCAACGCTGCGAACACGGCAGACAGTCCGGCCCACAACAACCATTGCGGCAGGTTCTGCATGAAGTGCTGCTCCCGGTTCAAAGGGGGGGCCGACAACGCTACTCTCATCGCCCGCCCGCGCAAGTACAGCAACGGCGCGTGCGGATCATGCGCGCTGCAGGCGACGCTTCAACTGCGTATCCATCAAGCCCACCGCCAGCAGCACCGCGCTGGTCAGCCAGCCAGCGGCCAGCAGATGGATGTGCGGCAGAACCACGCCCAACACGACCAACGCCACTGCACCGACCAGATGCGAATACGGGGCGCGCCCGTACACAATGCGCTTGTACAAGGCGCTGCCAAGCAGGTAGATCAACGGTCCGGCAACCAGCACCGCAGCGTAGACCGGGGTCACCGCCGCACCAGGATGGTCCATGACCAGATCATTGCCGACCGCGGTGGCGATGATGCCGGCGATCAGCAGCGCATGCACGTAGTGGAAGTTGGCCCCCATCCGCCCGGGGTCCTCGGAATGGGTGATCGCCACGGTGGCATCGCGGCTGGAGATGCCGAAATACAACCACCACATGGCGATGGTGCCGGCGAAGGTGGCCAGCACCGCCGAGACCACATCGCCGCTCCAGTGCTCGACCTCGCTGAGCACGCCGCCAGTGGCCAGCAACGTCTCACCCAGTGCGACGATGACGAACAGCTGGCAACGCTCGGCCAGGTGCCCGCCTTCGATGGTCCACTCCCGGGTGTGCGAACGGCCCAGCCCCGGAAACGCGAAACCGAACATCGGCGAGATGTACTCGCAGGCCACCGCCACCGCCCACAACGCCAGGCGTAGATTGCCCTCGGCTGCAGCGCCGGCCAGCCAGAAGCAGGCCGACACGCTTACCCACGCCAGCATGCGGCGGAAATTGGGCGCCAGCGGGTGGCGGCGCCCGACCTCCAGCAGCACGAACACCGTGCGCCCGACCTGCATGGTGGCGTAGGCCCCCGCGAAGACCCAGGCGCGATCAGCGAAGGCCTCGGGAATGGACGAGGACATCAGCAGCGCCAGCAGCATGGTGACGAACAGCAGGCTGCGGATGCGTGGCGCCTCCGGATCGAACCAGTTGCTGACCCAGCAGGCGTACTGCCAGCCCAGCCAGACCGCGAACCACAGCACCAGGGTCTGCATGACGCCGGCCAGGTCCAGGTGATGCAGCAGATGGTGGCTGAGCTGGGTAACCGCAAATACGTAAACGAGGTCGAAGAACAGCTCTTCGTAGGTCACGCGGGCGTGGTGGCCATCGCGCTGGCGCAGGGCAGGCAGTCTCTGTTGTGTGCTCATGACCGTCCTTCAGCGCGCCAGGCGCCAGTACAGCAGACCGGCCAGCAAGGCCGGCACGGCGAATACCAGCAGCAGGATCGGCAGTTCCTCCCGCACGGCGTAGCCGGCCCTGCTCACGCCCACCCACATGTTGGCCACCGTCACCAGCAGCCAGGTGGCGATGAACGCGATCAGGGCCGTGGGCAGCTGTGACTGGCCTACGCTCCACAGCCGCCCGAAGAGCAGGAACACCCCCAACAACAGCACCCCACCCACCATCACCAGAAGCACGTGCATGGTCCATCTCCCTGAGCCTGCTGGCAGGCTAGCCGCGCCCGATTCTGCGCTCCAGCCGATGATCGTGGTTTCACTTTCCAGCCCCGCCGAACAATCCCGATCTCCGCGCCACATGGCAAACGCGAACGGTTCCCATTAGTATTGCGTCATCGCGCAGGGATGCCCTCCCCGTGCCCGCCCATTGCCCTTGCTTCCGGTCCGGATGTCCCAGCTGCCTTCCCCACACCCTCCTGCGCTGCCGCTGGTGTCCTCGCTGGTGCGCCACTACGAGGAACTGGTGGAGTACCTGCGCTGCCGTTTCCGTTCGCCAGGGCTGGCCCGTGAAGTGGTGCACGATGTCTGCGTGCGGCTGCTCGAACGCCCGGCCGCCTACGATGCACGGCATCCCATCGCGCTGCTGCGGCGCATCGCCCACGATGCGGCGGTGGACCGCTGCCGCGCCGAGGATCTGCGCCGGCACTGGGTGGAGACGCGCGCCGAATTGCCCGATGACGCCTGCCCACGCCCAGGCCCCGAGCAGCAGGCGCACGCACAGCAGGCCTTGCAGCGCCTGAGCGCCACCATCGAGCGCATGCCCTGCCGGCGCCAGCAGGTCTTCATCCTGCACAAGATCCATGAGCTGCCGCAGGCTGAGGTTGCCCGCCGCATGGGCATCGGCCTGAAGGCGGTTGAGCGCCACCTGCGCCTGGCCATGGCCGACTGCCGCCAGCAGGGAGCACTGCAATGAGCAATACACCTGCACCACCGCCGCCGCCCGAGGTTCCCACTACCGACCAGGTCCTGGACCAGCATCGGGACGCCCTGAAGCAACGCTTCCCGCTGCCGGAGCCGGAAACGCTGCGCCGCCGCGGTGGCGGCGCGAAGCGGGTACTACCCGTGTTGCTGGTGCTGGCCGGTGCCGTGTTCGTGGCCGACCCGGCCTGGCAGGTCCGCGACTACCAGACCGGCGTGGGCGAACGCCGCGAACTCGTCCTGGCCGACGGCAGTCGGGTACAGCTGGATGCGATCACCCGCGTACAGGTGCGCCGCCATCTACGCTCCCGGCAGGTACTGCTGGAACAAGGGCGGGCACGCTTCGAGGTACAGCACTCGACCTGGCGGCGCTTCGAGGTGGATGCCGGCCCGGTCCACGTGCGCAACTACGGCACGGTGTTCGACGTCGACCGCCAGGGTGAACTGAGCGAGGTGACACTGTGGCGCGGCGAGGTTGGCGTACGGGTCGACGAGGGCAACAGCGAACAGCGGCTGAAGCCAGGGCAGCGCCTGTTGGCCCAGCGTGGATCGCTGTCTCCTCCGGAGGTCATCGATCCAGAGCAGGCGGACTGGACCACCGGACGTCTGCAGTTCGACCGCATGCCACTGAGCGAGGTCCTGCGCATCCTGCAGCGCTATCACGACCGTCCCATCGTATTGGATGACCCAACGCTGGGGCCTCTGCAGGTGTCGGGCGTGTTCGATGCCGACCACGCAGAGACCGTACTCACGCTGCTGCCCGAGATCCTGCCGGTGCAGGTGCACGCCGCTTCCGATGGCAGCCTGCATCTGCGCGCCCGCGATTGAATGCCACACCGAGGGTGGGTTGCGCGCCGTCCCATCCGGCAAGTGCTTGAACCCTTCCGAAGGCCCCCCGCATGACCCGCCCTGTTCCGCCTGCCGCCCTGCGCCGGCTGGCCCCCACCCTGCTCGCTGCCTGCCTGTGTGCCGCCCTGCCCGCCACGGCGCAGACCGCTGCCTCCGCGCCCGTCGAGCTGCATCTGCCGGCCGGCCCGTTGCAGGCTTCGCTCAGCTCGCTTGCCCGGCAGAGTGGCATCCAGCTGCTGTTCGCAGCCGACAGCGTGAGCGGCCGCAATGCGCCCGCCCTCGACGGCCGTTACACCCCGCACGACGCCCTGCAGCGCCTGCTGGCCGGGCAGGGCCTGGCGATGCAGGAACGTTCGCCAGGTGTGTTCGTGGTGAATGCCGCACCAGCGCACGCGCCGGCCACGCCGCGCACCCCGGCCCGGGCCGCGTCATCAGCGCCGTCATCTGCCACGACAACCTCGCTGGCCCGCGTCACGGTCTCGGCCTCGACCGCGCGCATGCCGCAGGGCGAGACGGCCATGCCCAATACCATCACGGTGCTGACCCGCGAGGACATCGCCCAGCAGCTGGCGCTGGGTTCGGATGTGTCGCGGGTGCTGTCGTCACAGATTCCGGCGTTTGCCCCGGCGCGCGAGAAGATGTCCAACTACGGCGAAACCATGCGCGGCCGCGGCATCCTGTACATGGTCGACGGCGTGCCGCAGTCGACGCCACTGCGCGATGGCTCGCGTGATTCGCACACCATCGACCCGGCGATGATCGAGCGCATCGAGGTCATCCACGGTGCCAATGCGCTGCAGGGCATCGGCGGTACCGGCGGCATCGTCAACATCATCACCCGCAGCGCGCCCAGTGAGCCGGGCGCGTTCCTGCTGGACACCAACGTCAGCTACAGCGCTGCCCTGCCCAGCCGCCACGATGACAATGGCCAGCGCGGCGCGGCCCTGGTAGGCGTGCGTGGTGAGCAGTTCGACCTGGTCGCCGGCCTGGCCCATGAGAAGCAGGGCCTGTACCACGACGGCGAGGGCCGATCGATCGGCACCAACGCGCAGGGCGAGCTGATGGACTCGACCTCATCGAACGTATTCGCCAAGCTGGGCTGGAACATTGCCGAAGGCCACCGCCTGCAGGTGATGGCCAACCGCTACGAACTGCGCGGGCTGGACAACTATCTGGCCATCAACGGTGACTACCGGACTGGTCGCCCGACCATTTCGGTTCCCGGTGATACGCCGCTCGATCCGCCGATGAACCGCTCGCGTTCGCTGACGGTGGACTACAGCGCCGCCGACCTGCTCGGTGGCCGTTTCCAGGCGCAGGCCTTCGCGGTGGATTTCGAAGGCCGCTACGGTGCCAGCCAGTGGGATCCGTGGGGCAACACCGGCGCCAATGCCGCCTGGGACCAGACCCAGAATGAATCGGACAAGCGCGGCTTCAAGCTGACCCAGAGCTGGAGCCGCATCGCCGACACCACGCTGGACGTGACCCTGGGCCTGGACGGCCTGCGCGACCGCACCCACCAGGTGCTGCTGGCCAGTGGCATGAACTGGGTGCCTCAGACCACCTACCAGAGCCTGTCACCGCTGCTGCAGCTGCACTGGTGGCCGACCGATCACCTGATGCTGTCCGGCGGCCTGCGTTACGAAAAGGGCGAGCTGGAAGTGGGTGACTACACCACCCTGCCCCGTTACGGCGCACGCAAGGTGGCCGGTGGCAAGCCGACGATGAGCGAGACCCTGCCCAACTTCGGCGCGGTCTGGTACATCAACGACCGCCTGAACGCCTATGCCTCGTACTCGGAAGGCTACACCGTAGCCGACGTCGGCCGTGTGCTGCGCGCGATCAACCGCGACGGCCAGCGCGTGGACAGCCTCATCGACCTGTCACCGGTAGTGTCTGACAACCGCGAGATCGGACTGGAGTACGACGATGGCCGCTTCAGCGGTGACATTGCCTACTACACCTCCGAATCCAAGCTCGGCTCGGTACTGATCTACGATCCGGGCATCGATGCCTATGCGGTGCAGCGCCAGGCCACCCGCGTGGAAGGCTTTGAAAGCAACCTGCGCCTGCGGTTGGGCAACAGCCGCCTCGGCCTGGGCTATGCACGCGCCAACGGCCGCTACGACGCCGACGTCGACGGTCGCCTCGACAGCGACCTGGCTGGTGTGAACATCGCACCGAACCGGTTGACTGCGTTCTGGGAACAGAGCTGGACGCCGCAGCTCAGCACCCGCCTGCAGGCCAGCCATGCCTTCGACCGAGACTTCGACCTGCGAGGTGCGCGGGTGGCCGAGTTCAAGGATTACACCACTTTGGATCTGGTCGCGCGCTACACGCTGGACAAGCATGCCTTCACGCTGGGCGTGCAGAACCTGGCAGACAAGCAGTACATCAGCTACTACTCGCAGACCACGCCGTCGAACCCGAGCTATTTCTCCGGTCGCGGCCGGGTGCTGACGCTGGGGTGGCAGTACCGGTACTGATCCATGGCGTCCTTATGGGAGCCATGAAATCTATGCGAGACGCGATGAAGGAGGCCCATGCTAGTTTCTGGGCCTCCTTCAAGCGGACGTGAATCATGCGTTTTACCCTGCTCGCCTTCGCCCTGGCCGTCGCTCTTCCGGCCGCGCACGCCAGCGCCGCCGAGGCACCGCTGCCACAGCTGCGGGCCTACACCGTGGATGCCTCCTGGCTGCAGCCGATGGCGCCGCTGCAGATTGCCGACCACACCTGGCAGATCGGCACCGAGGACCTGACTGCGCTGCTGGTGCAGACCGCCGAGGGCGCAGTACTGCTGGATGGCGGCATGCCGCAGATGGCCAGCCACCTCATCAGCAACATGAAGGTGCGCGGCGTGGCCCCGCAGGACCTGCGATTGATCCTGCTCAGCCATGCGCATGCCGACCACGCCGGCCCGGTCGCCGAGCTCAAGCGTCGAACCGGCGCGCATGTGGCGGCCAATGCCGAATCGGCGGTGCTGCTGGCGCGCGGCGGTAGCAACGACCTGCACTTTGCCGACGGCATAACGTATCCGCCGGCCAGCGCCGACCGGATCATCATGGATGGTGAAGCGGTCACGGTGGGCGGCATCACATTCACCGCGCACTTCATGCCAGGGCATACCCCGGGCAGCACCGCCTGGACCTGGACCGACACCCGCGATGGCAAGCCGGTGCGCATCGCCTACGCCGACAGCCTGAGCGCGCCGGGTTACCAGCTGAAGGGCAACCCTCGCTATCCGCGCCTGATCGAGGACTACAAGCGCAGCTTCATCACCGTGCGCGGCCTGCCCTGCGATCTGCTGCTGACCCCGCATCCGGGTGCCAGCAACTGGAACTATGCCGCCGGCAGCAAGGCCAGCGCCAATGCACTGACCTGCAGCGCCTACGCGGATGCGGCCGAGAAGAAATTCGACGCGCAGCTGGCCAAGGAAACGGCCGGGGACCGCTGATTCTGCAAATCCTGTAGAGCCGAGCCTACGCTCGGCTTGCCGGCCGAACACAGCCGAGCATAGGCTCGGCTCTACACAAGGCGCATCGAAGGGTGCCGGTCAGCCTGACCGGCACCCACCGTCTATCAGCCGCCCTGCCCGTGCTGTGCAAACGGCTCGGTACTGCCGTCGGTCCGCACCAGCTCGACGGTGTATGGCTGCACGTAGCCATCCGGCATTTCCATGCCCGGCGAACCGGCCGGCATGCCGGGCAGCACCAGCCCACGCGCCGCCGGGCGTTCGGTCAGCAGGCGCTTGATGTCCTCAGCCGGGATGTGGCCCTCGACCATATACCCGCCAATCTCGGCGGTATGGCACGACGCCTTGCCGACCGGCACACCCAACCGGACCTTGATCGGATTCATGTCATCGGTGTCGCGCACATCGACCTGGAAGCCGGCGGCCTTCAGGTGGTCGACCCATATGCCGCAGCAACCGCAGCTGGCGGTCTTGTGCACGACGGCCACCGGCAAGGCCGGATCGACCTTGGCCGGGCTTGCCTGGGCCGGCGCATCGCTGGCGACCGGTGCCACGGAGGATTCTTCGGCGGCACGAGCGCAGGCGGTCGTGGCCAAGACGGTGCCCAGCAGCAGGCCGAGGGAGAGCGTACGGTTCATTGAGTGATTCCTTTGCAAAGACGGGCAACGCGGCCCGTCGCCCGCGCATCGAAGGCGCGGGCAGAGTCGAGAGAAAGTCGAGCAGTCAAGGCAGGCGCTTGAGGCCTGCGGGGAGTCACGCGATGGGGGGACGCAACGGATCCGGCGTCGGAGGCGATGCGCGTTGCTGGGTACTGGCCGGAGCAGGCGCTTCGCGCCAGGGCGAGGCCGGTGTTCCGTTCAACGTCGCCAGCATGCCGAGGCAGGCCGGCGGGCATTCGCACTCACCGCTCTGGCAGGCAGCCGGGGCCGCATCATCGCAACAGCCCGCCGCCGCCATCGCGGCCGAATGCGGTACAGCGCAATGCTCCAGGCTGGCCGGGCCGCTGTACGAAGACGCGGCGAGCGCCAGTGCCGGTGCATTCAGCACCAGGGCGACAAGCAACATCCAACGCAGCAGCAGATCAGTCAGGTTCACACGCCGATGATAGCCGATGCACGCACTACGCAATCGCCGCCGCCATCGCCTGCACCCGCACCGGAATCGACTTGGCGGCGGGCGTGCCGCTGATACGGTCGTAGTAGTCCAGCGGCAGCAACGGGTTCAGTTCCGGGTAGTAGCCGGCCAGCGCGCCGCGCGGCATCGGGTAGTCCAGCACCGTCAGGCCCTCGATGCGCCGCTGCACGCCATCGCCGCTGATCGTCTCGAGGCTGACCAGCGCTTCCTTGTCCAGCCCGTGCGCCAGCCGGTCTTCGATGTTCATGAACAGCACCATGCGATCGTTGTACACGCCGCGATAGCGGTCGTTGTAGCTGTAGATGGTGGTGTTGTACTGGTCATGCGAGCGCACGGTGGCCAGCCGCAGCATGTCCGGATCGTGTACGGGATCGTCCACGTCCAGGCCAGACATCACCAGGATGTTGGCCTTGCCATTGGGCGTGGGCCAGACGCGGCGGCGCGGCGGGATGTCCAGATGGAAGCCATGCGGCTGCTGGATGCGCTCGTTGAAGCCAGTGTAGATCTCCGGGTACACGGCCGCGATCAGCTCACGGATGGGTGCGTAGTCATGCATGCAACCTGCCCAGTCAACCTTGCTGCGTGGCAGCGCGGCCATCGCCATGCGGCAGACGATCTCGACCTCGGGCAACACATCGGCACTGACCGGCTCGAGCACACCGCGCGAGGCGGTCACATTGGACATCGCGTCTTCAATGGTGACGAACTGCTCGCCGGCCGGCGTGACGATGCGCTCCGAGCGCGCCACCACCGGCAGGATCAGCGCATCGCGGCCATGAACAAGATGACCGCGATTGAGCTTGGTGGCGATGCCCACGGTCAGGTCCAGCCCACGCATTGCCTCGTACGCGCGCGGCGTATCGGGCACCGCATGGATGAAGTTGCCACCCAGACCGATGAACACCTTGGCGCTGCCATCCAGCATCGCCTCGATGGATTCGACCACATGATGGCCATGCTCGCGCGGCGGGTCGAAGCCGAACACCTGCTGCACGCGGTCCAGATAGGCCGGTTTGGGCTTCTCGTCGATGCCGACGGTGCGGTCGCCCTGCACATTGGAATGGCCCCGGATCGGCCCGATGCCAGCACCGGGCTTGCCGAAATTGCCACGCAGCAACAGCAGGTTGGCGACCTGCTGCAGCAGGCGCGAGCCGTACTGGTGCTGGGTCAGCCCCATGCCGTAGCAGATCACGGTGGCATTGGAGCGGATGTAGATCTCCGCACAGCGACGGATCTGCGCCTGCGAAATGCCGGACACCTGCACGATCTCATCCCAGTCCTGCGTCATCACGTCTTCGCGCAGCGCCTCCAGGCCCACCGTGTGTTCTGACAGGAAATCATGGTCGAGCACGCGCTCGCCCTGCGCCTCGCGCTCGAACATCACCTTCATCATGCCCTTGATCAGGGCCAGGTCGCCGCCGATGCGGATGTGCACGAACTCGCTGGTGATTTCGGTCGAACCGAACGTGGCCATCTGCACCATGTCCTGCGGTTCGGCGAAACGGATCAGCGCGCGCTCGGGCATCGGGTTGACCGCCACGATCGGAATGCCACGTTTGCGCGCGTCGACCAGGTTGCTCATCATCCGCGGTGAATTGGTGCCGGTGTTCTGCCCGATCACGAAGATCGCCTCGGCATGCTCGAAATCCTGCAGCACGATGGTGCCCTTGCCCACCCCGATGGCTGGCGGCAGGCCACGGCTGGTCGGCTCGTGGCACATGTTCGAGCAGTCCGGGAAATTATTGGTGCCGAACTCGCGCACGAAGATCGAATACAGGAACGCGGCTTCGTTGGGCGTGCGGCCGGACGTGTAGAACTCGGCCTGGTGCGGGCTGTCCAGCGCCTGCAGGTGGCGACCGATCAGCGCGAAGGCATCGTCCCAGCTGCACGGCACGTAGTGGTCGGTGGCTGCGTCGTAGCGCATCGGCTCGGTCAGCCGGCCCTGCATCTCCAGCCAGTAGTCGGTCTGCGCCATCAGTTCGGTCACGGTGTACCGGGCGAACAGTTCGCGGCCGGCGCGGAACTGGGTGGCTTCCCAGGCCAGTGCCTTCGCGCCGTTCTCGCAGAACTCCAGCTTCTTGCGTTCGTCAGCGTCAGGGAACGCGCAACTGGGGCACTTGAAGCCGCCGGGCTGGTTCATCGCCAGCAACGCCTTCGACCCCTTGCCGATCACGCTCTGCTGCAGCAGCACCTTGGCCGTGGCGCCGGCGGCACCCCAGCCACCGGCGGGCTGGTTGTAGGGCTTGTAACGCGGCGGCTTCTGCTCGGACATGTTCGGGAACCTTACGGGAGGAACGCGGCAACAATGGGCACATCGCAGTCCGGCGGCGCCTTCAATCGCACGGCCAGCCCCACAGTCAAACACGGCCTGCACGGCTTCGCCAGTGGCTGCACCCTGTTTTCAGCGCAGCCTGCCATGACAACGGTTACACCTGCGTCAGCGCATGGCCACTGCGCTATTCTCGATGCCGTGGGTGGTCCACCACCTGCGTATCTCCCTAGCCCGGACGCGCTGCATGCCTGATTCGCCCCCACCGCACACCCCGCCTGCCGGCACGGCCCAGCGTCCGTTGCAGCGCTGGCGCGGCGGCACGCAACAGCAGCAGGTCGACGTGGTGGCCGAAGAAGTGCCGGTGGCGCTGCGCTACAACGATGCTGCCTTTGCAGTGATGATGGCCACGCCGTGCGACCTGGAGGATTTCGCGCTCGGCTTTTCGCTCAGCGAAGGCCTGATCAACGCGCCCGCGCAGCTGCTGTCGATCGATGTCCACCCGCAGCTGGAAGGCATCGAGCTTCAGATGACGGTGGCCCAGGATGCGCCCGGCGCAAACCTGGACCCGGCCAATGGACGCCTGCTGCCCGGCCGTGGCGGCTGTGGCCTGTGTGGCACGCGCCAGCTGGAAGAGGTGCTGCGCCCACTGCCACAGATCCGCGAGCGCCGCAGCTATTCCGCTGCTGCCCTGCAACGGGCGTTGGCCACCTTGGCGCAGCACCAGCCGATGAATGCGGTAAGCGGCTCCACCCACGCCGCGGCCTGGGCCGATGCCAGCGGGCGGATCGGCTGGGTGCGCGAGGACGTCGGTCGCCACAATGCGCTGGACAAGCTGATCGGCGCGCTGCACCACAACGAACACGCCATTGAAGGCGGCCTGCTGGTGATTTCCAGCCGGGCCAGCTACGAAATGGTCAGCAAGGCGGTGCGCGCCGGTGCCAGCGTGCTGGCCGCAGTCTCGGCACCGACCGCGCTGGCGATCGACCTGGCCCGCGGTGCAGGCCTGTGCCTGGTCGGGTTCGCACGGGAGAGCGGGTTCAATGTGTATACCCATCCCGAGCGGCTGCAGGCGGACGACAAGTAGAGTCGACTGTCAGTCGACTGCTCTTCGTTCAGCCCCCCCGAAAACCCCACGCTGCGCGCGATGGACGACTGACAGTCGAGTCTACCCGGTCGGCTCCATTCAGACCGGCCCGGGCGACCCGCTGCCACCCGGGCCGAACCGCATCTCAGCGCAGCGCGACCTTCGGGAAGTCCACCGGTACGTCGAACGCTACGTTGACGTAGTTGGTGAACAGGTTGAGCGCCACGTGGGCGAGGATCTCAACGATCTGCTCGTCATCGAAGCCAGCCGCACGCAGCGCCTGCACATCACCGTCGGCGATCTGCGCACGCTGCTCGACCACCTTCAGCGCGAAGTCCAATGCCGCCGAGGTGGCCGGATCGCTGGACTGGCCGATCTGCGCGGCGGCCATCTGCTCGCTGCTGGCACCGGCCTTGCGGCCCAGCGCGGTGTGGGCGGCCAGGCAGTATTCGCAGGCGTTGCGGTTGGCGATGGCGACGGCGATCTGCTCACCCAGCAGCGGCGACAGGCGACCGCCGCCCAGCGCGCCGAACGAACCCCACATGCTCTGCAGGGCGGCTGGCGAGTTGGCCACGGCGCGGAACATGGCCGGGGTGGCGCCGAAGGCAGCGTGGACCTGACCCAGCAGGGCCTGGCGGTCGGCGGTGGTGTTGGCGGCATCGATCAGGGGGACACGGGACATGGTGGATCTCCTTGGGAAAGCGCCCGGGATTGGACGACCCGCTCATCGTAGGTAGACTCCGTGGACGCATCAGGCGTAATTCGCCACACATGTTGTCCATTCATCCATGAGCCTACCCACAGACACTTCCGCACCCGACCGTCTCTCCTCCCTGTTGGAACGCTTCCGGGTGCAGGCCGCGCTGTTTCACAGCGGTCCGCTGTGCGGCCACCATGTCTTCGAGCCGCAGCCCGGTCGTGCCTTCCTGCACATCCTGCGCCAGGGTGAAATGGAGGTCCGTCATCCCGACGGCGATATCGCGCTGCCCCGGTTGAAGATCGACACACCCAGCCTGCTGCTGTATCCGCAGCCGGTGCACCATGTGTTCTTCAATGCACCGCTGGATGGTCCGGATTTCACCTGCGCCACGCTGGATTTCGATGGCGGCGCGCGCAATCCGATCGTGCAGTCGCTGCCACCGGTGATGGTGGTGCCGCTGGCCGCGATCGGCGAACTGGATGACACCCTGCACCTGCTGTTCGCCGAGGCCGATCGCCAGCGCTGCGGGTCACGGCTGCTGACCAACCGCCTGTTCGAGGTGGCGCTGATCCAGATCCTGCGCTGGGTGGTGGACCACCCGGATGCGGCGGGCGTCAGCCATGGGCTGATGCGCGGGCTGTCCGATGCGCGGCTGGCCCGCACGCTGGTGGCGATGCACCAGGCACCGCAGGACGAATGGACGCTGCCGCGCATGGCCGCGACTGCCGGCATGTCGCGGAGCGCGTTCGCGGCCGTGTTCAAGGACGTGATGCAGGCGACGCCAGCCAGCTACCTGCTGGACTGGCGGCTGAGCCTGGCCTGCGCGCAGCTGCGGGCCGGCGTGGCGGTCAAGCAGGTGGCGATCGAGGTGGGGTTCGCCGATACCGCCTCGCTGTCGAAGGCGTTCCGCAAGCGGCTGGGGGCATCGCCGCGGGCGTGGCTGGCCGCGAGCGCAGCGCAGGTTGGGTGAACGGCTGAGGAGTAGAGTCGACTGTCAGTCGACTATCGCGCGAAGCGCGGGGTTTCGTTGTCTGAGCGAAGAGCAGTCGACTAACAGTCGACTCTACAAGTGCGGCGATCCATCAGACTTCGCCAGCAGCCCGGCGATGCGCTCGGCTACCAGGGCACGGACGCCTTCGTCCAGCTGGCCTTCGTACATTGCCTCGTAGATCCACAGGCCATCGGCGGCCAGCCGCGCCACGAAATTGTCGAGCGCGGCGCTGTCTTCCGCTGCACCTGCCTCCGGCGGTAGCGGAGCCCAGCGACGTACCGCCGGCCCCCAGGGACGCTCGGCGTCCGGGTCGGCCGATTCGAGCATGAACATCAGTTCGGCACGGGTGGCACTCTGCGCCGAGACACGCACGAAGGTCTGGTAGCGCTCCAATGCCGTCGCTTCATCCGCGCGCTTGCCGAGCAGCGTTTCCATCGACGTTTCCCAGGCCTGCACCAGGTGCTCGTCGATCCCGCGCAGCAGCGCCTCGCGCGAAGGGAAGTGGTACAGCAGGCCGCCGCGGGTCAGCTTGGCCTCGGCCGCCACCGACTCGAAGGTCACCGCACGCACGCCGTCACGATTGATCACGTTGACGGCGGCGTCGAGGATGCGGTCGCGCTTGCTGGTTCTCATTGCCTCATTTTACGCGATCGGCCGCGCCCCCGCGGCTGCCAACGCGGCCCCGCAGCAGGCGCGCCAGGATCGTCGCGCCCATCGCCAGGACCGCCGTGATCACCAGCAGCACGATCTGGTAGCCACGGTCATACGCGGCCGCAGCCAGTGCGAACCACTCGCCCTGCCCGCTCTCGCGCGCGGCATGCAGCGCCTGGGTGAAACCCTCGCGGGCAAACGCGGGCATGTCTGCCGAGACCGGCAGGAACGCGCTGTACATCGCTGCACTCAGGCTGCCCAGCATCGCCACCGCCAGCAGGCCACCGAACTCATAGGACACTTCTTCCACCGAAGACGCCATGCCCGCGCGGTGCGCCGGCACGTTATTGAGGATGGCAGTGGACGCCACCGAGATGGCCGAACCCATGCCGAAGCCGGTGATGGCCATGCCAGCCACCACCCAACCGAGGCCATGCGGAAAACCGAACGCCACCACGCCGACGCCCAGCGCACCTGCCGCCAGGCCGCCGCAGATCAGCGGGCGCAGGCCCACCCGGTGCAGGATGCTGCCACCCAGCAGCGCACTGGGCAGGCTGCCCAGCGCCGCCACCGATACCAGCAGGCCCGCCTGCAGCGGCGTAAAGCCTGCCACCAGCTGGAAGCGCTGGGTGGTGACCAGTTGCAGGCCGGCCATCGCGAACAGGGTGAACACCGCCGACAGCGTGCCGGCCAGGAACGCCGGGTTGCGGAAGATCGCAAAATCCAGCAGCGGGTACGGCAACTGCTGCTGGCGGCGCGCGAACGCCGCACCGCTGATGACGGCCAACAGCAGCGCGCCTGCGCCCAGCGCATACGACGGCGGCGTTGCGATCAGCGACTTGATCGCCAGCACCAGGCCGGACAGTGCAGCCAATGCCAGAACTGAGGACACCAGGTCCCATGGCCGCGAGGTGTCGCGCTGGCCTTCCGGTGCCAGCAGCAGCGTGGCCACGAACGCGACCACCACCACCGGCACGTTGATCAGGAACACCGAGCCCCACCAGAAGTGCTGCAGCAGCCAGCCGCCAATGATTGGGCCGAGCGCCGCACCGACGATGGCCACCGAACCCCAGATCGCGATGGCGATGTTGCGTTCGCGGTCTTCGTGGAAGCTCAGTCCGATCAACGCCAACGTGGCCGGCATCATCGCCGCCGCACCGATCGCCAGGAATGCACGCGCGGCAATCAGCTGCGTTGCGGTGTCGGCGAACGCCGCTGCCAGCGAGGCGACGCCGAACACCACCAGGCCGATCAGGAACATGCGCCGGTGACCGATGCGGTCGCCCAGCGTGCCCGCGCCCAGCAGCAGGCCCGCCATCACCAGCGGATAGGCGTTGATGATCCACAGCGCCTGGCCAGCACTGGCCGAGAGTTCTTCGGTAAGGGTGGGCAGCGCGGTGTAGAGCACGGAGTTGTCGAGCGTGACCAGCAGCAGGCCAGCGGCGACGGTGAACAACAGTGCCCAGCGACGGGCGCGCGACAGGGCCGGAGCACCGGCCAATGGCTGGGACAAAGCCATGGGAGAACCTGATGGGGGGTAGAGTACGGCCATAACTATACAGGATGTCCTGTACAGTTATGGCCTTCTGGATCAGCCGATTCAGCTTTTGTAGAGGCGAGCTTGCTCGACTGAACGGTCAGCCAGGCATGGCCTGGCTCTACTGAAACGGGACTGGCATGGCCTGGCGCTACTGGAGCACCTCTATCGGCAGTCTTCCGGCAGCGCGGCGATCGCCGATACCACCGCCGCCTGCATGCCTTGCCCGACGGCCGTGTCCAGCTCCCCACCTGTACTCCCATGCTGGCGCCGCAATTCGTCCTCGCACAGCCCGCGCACGCGCGCCCGCGCATTCGCGCGCAGGCTGCTGCACCGCCAGTCGGTGCCACCCAGCGGCAGCACCGAATACACCACGCTGTTGCAGGCGTTGCCGGCGCGCTGCTGCAGCGACAGCCCACCGAAATCCCGCGGTTCACTGCTGCGTTGCGGGTCGAAGTAGCTGTCCGGGAACGTGCGCGCATACTGTTCGATGTCCACGGCCATGCTGCGCCCACCGGCCAGCGGCATCTTCAGCGGCTGCCCGCACTGCGTCGCATCGGCGCGGTGCTGGATGTACTGGTAGATCGGCCGGTCCAGCGATGAGTCCTGCTGGGTCACCGCGCTGACTGCGGCCAGCACCGGCAGCGATGCACGATTGGCCATGCGCGCCAGCAGCCCCGCCTGCGCCGGCTGGCAGCGGTCGCGCAATGTCGCCGCGAGCAGGAACAGCACGTCGTTGCGAAACGCGTGGTCGTCACCCAGGCGCTGTTCGATGCGCTGCCTGGCATCGGGCGCCGGTGCCGGAAACGCGACCGCCGGCGGCGCGGTGGGTGCGCGCTGCCGCTGCCACCACACCAGCAGCACCAACGCGCCCAGCAGTACCCCGGCAGCCATGATCCATCGCCTGCGCATCAGTTGCGGATCGCCGTCAGCGTCGCCGCCGCGGCATCGTAGGACGCGCTGGCGATGTCCGCGTCAAAACGCTTCACCTGCAGGCGGCCGGCAAGCCGGTACGGATCCCACAGATCGCCCAGCGCGATCGGTGTCGCCAGGGTCACGTGGATGATCTGATTGGGTGGCGGCGGCGGCACGTGGATGCAGGCACCGTAGAACGGCACGAACAGCAGTTCATCCACCAATCCTGCATCGTTGGTGCCGAGCGGCACCACGTAGCCATCCAGATCCACCGCGCGGCCATCGACAGCATCGACCACGCGCGAAGAGCCGAACTGCTTGGCGCGGTCCGCGCTTGAATGGTCGATCTCCAGCCCCGGTGGCGTGCCCGAGCCGGTGTCGTCGATCAGGCCGCCCACGCCCTCCATCCCATTGCGTGACAGGCCGATCTGCGGGGGTGGGCGCTGGTAGGTCACTTCGTCGGGTCGCAACGCGTCCCAACGGTCAATGCGGGCATCGGCCGTGGCGGAGGGCGCCGGTTTGCCCTCCGGCGTGGCCACCACGGCATCGCCGCCTGACCCGGTGCAGCCCGCCAACCACAGGCATCCCAACGCCAGCAACAGGTGACTACGGTTCATAGGGCCTCAGCTGTGCGTCACGCATGGTGTAGGCCGAACCGGCCAGATCGTCATCCAACCGTTCGGCGCTCAGGGTGCCCGCCAGGAAGAACGGCGAGTACATGTCCGGCATCTCGATCGGGCGTGGCAGCACCACGTGTACGATCTGGTTCGGTGGTGGTGGTGGCACGTGGATGCAGGCGCCGTAGTACGGCACGAACAGGAATTCGCTCAGCCGGCCGTCCTGCGCGTTGGCCAGCGGCACCACGTAGCCCGGCAGGCGCACCGGCCGCTGCAGTACCGTGTCCACCGTGCGGAAGGTGCCGAACTGCGGCATGCGCCGGTTGCCGTTGTGCTCGACCTCCGGGCCCTCGCCCCGCTCCAGTGCGGCCAGCTCGTCCTTGGGCATCATCTGCAGCCAGTCCAGTTCCTGTTCCGCAGCGTCTGCAGGGTCATCGCGGTCAACAACCGGCGAGGGCGGCAGGGCCTGTACGCCGGTATCCACGGGACGCTCACAGGCGACCAATGACAGCACGATCAGCAGTGACAGCATCCAGCGCATGCTCAGCCTCCCGCTGAAAGGCCATCGGCCAAGGTGCGCCGGTAAGCGAGCAACGCCGGCACCAGCCCGGCCACCGCGCTGACCGCCAACACGCCCGCAACCCATGCCAGTTCACGACCATCCGGCCAGACATGGGTGATCGACAGACCGAAGGTGGCCAGTACCCAGCCGCGCCCGGCCATGCTGGCGACCACCAGCAGCGACAGGGCCAGTACGCAGGCCACCGCACTGGTCGCCATCGCTTCCACCACGAGCAGGCCGGCGATGTAACCCGGCCGCGCGCCGGTGGCACGCAGGATGGCCATCTCACGCCGCCGCTCCTGCAGGGTCGAGACCAGCAGCGCCACCAGCGAGACCATGCCCAGCAGCACCACCATTGCACTGATCAGCTGCAGGGCGCGCTCGGCGGTGCCCAGCGACTGCCACAGCTGCTGCAGGGTCACGCCGGGCAGGATCGCCAGCATCGCCTCGTCTGGATACTCGTTGATTCTGCGCTGCACCGAAAACGTGGCAATGCGCGAGTTCAGGCCGAGCATGAAGGCAGTGATGCTGGTCGGGGTCAGATCCAGATGACGCGCCTGCTCGGCGCTGACGCGCTGGCTGCGTAGCTGAACGCCCGAACGCCAGTCCACATGGATCGCCTCGATGGCCGGCAGCGAGACCAGCAGCGACGAGTCCACCGGCGTGCCGGTGCGCTGCAGGATGCCGGCAACACGGAACGGCTTGTCGGCATGCGTGGCCAGGGTGACCGCGCCGGTGCCGTGCGCCAGCACGATCTCATCGCCGAGACCTACCCTCTGTGCCTGTGCCACCTCGGCACCGATCACCACGTCATACAGGTCATCGAACGGCCGTCCGTCCGCGAACGCAAGCGCGTGCCCGGCGCCGTAGCGGTAATGCTCGAAATAGCCACCGCTGGTGCCGACCACGCGGTAGCCGCGCCAGGAATCGCCCAGCGAAAGCGGCACCGCCCACTTCACCTGTGGCAACGCGGACAGCTCCTGGTAGGACTGCCAGGACACGTTGTTGGTCGGGTCGCCGATATGGAACACCGAGTACAGCAGCAGGTTCACCGGTCCCGAACGCGCACCGACGATCAGGTCGGTGCCCGATACGGTGCTGGCGAACCCCTCGTGCGCCTGCGTGCGCACACGCTCGACGCCCAGCAGCAGCACCACGCTGAGGGTGATGACCAGCACGGCCAGGCCGACACTCAACGCGCGGCTGCGCAGGCTGGCCCAGGCTAGCTCAAGCATGGCCGGCACCTGCCTGGTTGATCTCGGACAGTGAAATGGTGCGGTCGAACAACGGCTGCAGGCCGTCGTCATGGCTGACCACCAGTACCGTGGTGCCGGCCGCCTGGCACTGCGCGGACATCAGCTGCAGGAAGGCGGTCGCCGCATCCCGATCGAGCGCTGAGGTGGGCTCATCGGCGAGCAGCAACGCCGGGCGACCGATCAGGGCGCGTGCCGCCGCCACGCGCTGTTGCTGGCCAACACTCAGCGTACCCGCGCGTCGCTGCATCAGCGCCGGGTCCAGCTGCAGGGCCTGCAGCAGACGGGCTATCTCGGCATTCAGTGGCCCACTGATGCGCGCACTGCGCAGGCGCGAGAAGCGCAGGCCCAGCGCGATGTTGTCGCGCACGGTGAGGAACGGCAGCAGATTGAACTGCTGGAAGATCACGCCCAGCTGATCGGCACGGAAACGGTCCCGCGCCGCACCTCCCATGTCCTGCAGTGCCTGGCGGGCCACCTCGACACGGCCCTTGCCGGGCAGCAGCACACCTGCCAGCAGCCCCAGCAGGGTGCTTTTACCGCCACCGCTGATTCCGCGCAGCAGCACGCTGCTGCCCTGCTCTATCAGAAGATGTGGGATATCCAGCACCAGGCGTGTTGCGTAACCGAACTGCACATTCTCCAGCGCGATCACCGGTGACGTGCTCACGGTACCAGCACCACGCGCAGATTATCGGGCGTCAGCACGCTGCGATCCTGGCCATTGGTGGTTGCGCTGTTGACGATGACTTCGTGCAGACCCGGGAACAGCACGGGCAGGCGAATCACCAGGGCGCGAAGCGCCGCCGTATTCGCACAGCGGTATTGCAGGTTCGCACTGAAGCCGGCATGACGATGCTGCCCGGCCATGGGTGCGGCAGCCGTCGCATCGAAGCCTTCGGCCTTGGCATCACCACTGACCAGACGACAATGGGCCGCCGTGGGCAAGGTGACCCAGCTGCCGCCCTTCAGCACTGTCGTAGCCCGTGCCAGCGCGGCCTGCTCGGCTGCATTGGCCGGCGGTCGCTCGTAATCGAGGATGCCGATGCCGGGGGCCTGCAGGGCGAATTCCAGCGTCTGCTGGTCAAGCGCAACATCGACGGTCGCCTGGCCGTGCACGTGCGGTGCGTGCTGGCGGATGTCATGGGCCTGCGCGGCGCTGGCAGCCAGCAGCAGGAAAAGAGCAGCAGAACGCTTCATGGGGGAGGCTCCAATTGTTACTATGTAACATTATGGACCACATTCCCACGACGCCCGCAAGGGCCCTGGCCCAGCCGCCAACTTCGGCACGCTGGCACCCCCGCTTCGATCTTGCCGGGGCCTGGCTGTCCCTGGCCTGCGCCGCCCATTGCATCGCCCTGCCCCTGCTGCTGGCCTTCGTGCCGGCCACGATGATGGCGCTGCGCTCGTTCCAGCATCCCGGCCATGGCGCGATGACATTGCTGTTGATGATGTCGCGCTGGGAATGGCTGTTCGCGCTGCTGGCCTCGTCGCTGGCCTTGGCGAGTACCTCGGCCGGGGTGCACCGGCACGGGCGCTGGCGGCCGGTGCGGCTGGCCTGCGCCGGCACCATCCTGCTGCTGTCGGCCTCGCTGTACCTGCCGCTGAAGGAATCGCTGCTCTGGCATGGCGTGGCGACAGCCAGTGGTGGCGTGCTGCTGGCATGCGCGCACATCGGCAACCGGCGCGCGCTGCGCACGCGCTGACACCGGCCGCGGGTCGGTTGGAACACGCCATCCACGCATGGCGTGGATCTACCGATGCGCTCGACGCAGCCAACGGTAGTGCCGGCCGCTGGCCGGCTTTTCCGCTCCTGCCGGATCACAGCAGCTGCCGGCCAGCGGCCGGCTCTACCGATCTCTATTCGTCAAACGGACGCTGGCCGAGCGTCTGCGTCACGTGGTCGACGAAACAGGTGATGCGGGCGGCCAGCGCGGTGTTGCGGTAGTACACCGCGTTGATCGGCTGCCGCACTTCCTGCGTCTGCTTGGCGAACAGCTGCACCAGGCGGCCATCACGCCGGTCCTGGCGGGTCAGGAAATCAGACAGGCAGGCGATGCCCAGTCCGGCCACCGCCATCTGCCGCAGTGTCTCGCCACTGGATGAAGCGATGGCCGGCTCGATCACGAAAGGCCCGCCATCGGCATCCTGCAGCGGCCATTCGTTCAACGAACTGGGCTGCGTGAAGCCCAGCAGGTCGTGCTCACGCAGCTGCTCCACGCGCGTGGGCGTTCCCTGGCGGCGCAGGTATTCGGGGCTGGCCACCACCCGGATGCGGCTGTGGCCGATCGGCCGCGCATGCAGGGTCGAATCGCGCAGCACGCCAATGCGGAATGCTAC
Source organism: Stenotrophomonas sp. GD03654 (assembly GCF_029845105.1). Taxonomy (NCBI): domain Bacteria; kingdom Pseudomonadati; phylum Pseudomonadota; class Gammaproteobacteria; order Lysobacterales; family Lysobacteraceae; genus Stenotrophomonas; species Stenotrophomonas sp. GD03654. The sequence continues at coordinate 21,104 of NZ_JAOCLC010000062.1, forward strand.
GTCGGTGCGCTTCTCGATCAGGTCGGTGATGCCTTCATTGGAATTCAGCTCCAGCTCCACCTGCGGGTAGCGCTCACGGAACCCCTCAAGCAGCGGCACGATCACGTGCAGCATGAACGGCGTGGCGGCGTCCACGCGCAGGCGCCCGACCGGCTGCAGCCGCCGCGCGGCCATCTGTTCCTCGGCCTCGTCCACCGTGGCCAGGATCGTACGCGCGTACTCCAGGAACGCCGCGCCTTCCTCGGTCAGTTCCAGCCGCCGCGTGGTCCGTCGCAGCAGCGTGGTCTGCAGCTTGTCCTCCAGCCGCGCCAAGGTGCGGCTGGTGGCCGAGATGGTCAGTTCCAGCGCCTCGGCCGCCGCCGTGATCGATCCACTGTCGACCACGGCCACGAAGGCCTTCAGCTCATCCAGGGTGGTTTTCATTTTTTACCTCGGCGCAAAAGCGTTTCCCGTATACACGGCTTAATCAACAAATGTAAAGCGCCCACACTTCGCCCTGTCCCGAGCCCACCGGCTCTCAACGAAGTCCCTGGAGTCCATCATGAGCGTTCCTTCCTTTGGCGTCGGCACCTTCCGCCTGACCGGCCAGACCGTCATCGACTCGGTGCGCAACGCCCTCGACGTTGGCTACCGTGCAGTCGATACCGCGCAGATCTATGGCAACGAAGCCGAAGTCGGCCAGGCCATCGCCGAATCCGGCGTCCCGCGCGACCAGCTGTTCCTGACCACCAAGATCTGGGTGGACAACTACGCTGCCGACAAGCTGATCCCGAGCCTGCGCGACAGTCTGGCCAAGCTGCGCACCGACTACGTCGACCTGCTGCTGATCCACTGGCCGGCGCCGGGCAATGGCGTTGAACTGCGCGAGTACATGACCGCGCTGGCCGAAGCCAAGACGCTGGGCCTGACCCGCCAGATCGGTGTGTCCAACTTCAACATCGAGCTGACCCGGCAGGCCATCGAGGTGGTCGGTGCCGGCGAGATCGCCACCAACCAGATCGAACTGAGCCCCTACCTGCAGAACCCGGCACTGACCGCCTTCCTGCAGGACCAAGGCATCACCGTGACCTCCTACATGACCCTGGCCTACGGCAAGGTACTGAAGGATCCGGTGCTGGCCGCCATCGCCGACAAGCACCAGGCCACCGTGGCCCAGGTCGCGCTGGCGTGGGCGCTGCAGCGGGGCTACTCGGTCATTCCGTCCTCGACCAAGCGCGAGAATCTGGCCAGCAACCTGCTCGCCCAGGACCTGCACCTGGATGCCGATGACATGGCCGCGATCGCTGCACTTGACCGCAACGGCCGCGAAGTCGATCCGCCGGGCCTGGCCCCGGCCTGGGACTGAGGAGCCTCGCCATGGGCAGTGCGTTGGCGCGGCTGCAGGCCGGTGGTTTCAGCATCGGCATCGAAGCACCGCTGGACAATGACTGGACGCCGCTGGGCGAACAGGCACGACGCGCCGCACGACGCCTGCCCGGTGAACCGGACCTGCAGCGCCATGCGGAACTGGCACGGTTGGCCGACCGCCTCGGCTTCCGTGCGCTGTGGGTGCGCGACGTGCCGGTGTATGACCCGGCCTTCGGCGATGCGGCGCAGGTGTTCGAGGTGTTCAGTTACCTCGGCTACCTGGCCGGCATCACCAATGACATCCTGCTGGGCACCGGTGCGGTGGTGCTGCCGATCCGTGAGCCGTTGCTGACCCTGAAGTCGGCGCGCAGCGTGCAGCGGCTCAGCGGCGACCGCCTGTTGCTGGGCGTGGCCAGTGGCGATCGCCCGGTGGAATACCCGCTGTTCGGCCGCGACTTCGACAGCCGGGGCAGCCGTTTCCGCGAGCAGATCGCATTGCTGCGCGAAGGCGCCGCCGCGCACCTGCCGCAGGGCCTGGACGTGCTGCCCGCCGATGGCCCGGCCCTGCCGTTGTTCGTGGCCGGCCTGGCCCAGCAGCAACCGGCATGGATCGGCCAGCACATGGACGGTTGTCTGGCCTACCCGGGCACGCCGGAGGACCATGCGCAACGCGTGGCGGCGTGGCGCGCCGTGGCCGGCAACAAGCCGTATGCCAGCTTCATCCACCTGGACCTGGTGGCCGATGCCGATGCCCCCCTGCAGCGCTGGCGCTTCGGCCTGCGTGGCGGCCGCAACGCCCTGCTGGCCGAGCTGCACGCCATGCAGGCGGCCGGTGTCGACCACATCGGCCTGCAGTTCCGCCGCAACGAACGGCCGTTGGCCGAGACCTTCCACGAAATCGCCGAGCACGTGCTCCCGCACTTCCCGGCCCATGCCGGCGCCACCGCGACGGCCTGACAGTTACCGGAGCTTTGCCATGAAGATGAAGACCCTGGCCGCGCTTGCGCTGGCCACCCTGCCGCTGTCCTTCCAGGCCACCGCCGAGGAGTGGTATCCCTCTGCCTACGGCGCCAACGACGAGATCGGCGCGGCCAACCTGCTCACCGCTGACGTTGTCAAGCACTCGGTCTCGCTGGTCAGGACCGGCAAGACCTATCCGCTGGCGGTGCCGGTGGACAAGAACCTGCCCGCGTTCCGCCACCGCAGCTTCCGCCTGTACAACGTGCAGGTCGGCCAGCAGGCCGGCAAGTCGCTGGGCCCCAACAAGTTCACCTTCAACGATGAACTGGTGAACGCCTGGACCGGCGTTGGCACCCAGCTCAACGGCATCGGCCATATCGGCATCGACAACGTCTACTACAACGGCAACAAGGCCGCCGACTTCGTCACCGTGGACGGCGTGCGCAAGCTCGGCGTCGAGAAGGTGCCGCCGATGGTCACCCGCGGCGTCGTGCTGGACATGACCGCGTACTACGGCAAGGCGATCGTGCCCGGCGGCACCGAGTTCACCGTGGCAGACATCCAGGCCGTGCTGAAGAAGCAGGGCCTGAGCCTGCGCAAGGGCGACGTGGTGCTGTTCAACACCGGTTGGCTGGAACTGATCGGCAAGGACAACACGCAGTTCCTGGAAGTGGAGCCGGGTATCGGCATGGAGGCCGCGAAGTGGCTGGCCGACCAGGGCATCGTCGCCTTCGGTGGCGACACCTGGGCCTCGGAGGTCTACCCGAACCCGAACGGTGCCGAGGAGTTCCCGATCAACCAGTACATGCTGGCCAAGCGCGGCATCTACAACCTGGAGCTGATCGACAGCCGTGCCCTGGTGCGCGACAAGGCCTGGGAATTCCTGTTCGTGCTCGGCCAACCGCTTTACGTCGGCTCCACCCAGGTCAACATCAACCCGGTGGCGATCCGATGAACACCGCCGCTGATCTTCCCGTGTTCGCCGGCCGCCGCTTCCGCGTCAGCTATGACGGGCTGGCCGCCGACAATGTCTACAGCGCCGATGGCCGCCACGTGCAGTACGCCATCGTCTCCGGCGCCTATGCCGGTGCGCAGGGCGAAGCCGCCTGTGAGTGGCAGCGGATCAGCGAAGGGGTCTATGCCATTTCGTGGCAGGAAGCCGATGGCGCTACGGTCGTACATGTCGACGATTTCGTGGGTGGGCGTTCGCTGGCCTGGTTCACCGCCACCGATGGCAGTTTCCATCGCATGCAAGGGCCGCTGGCAGCGCTGTGATGCCGGCCAGCGGCCGGCACCACCTGTGAGTGGACGGAACATTACAGATCGGTAATGTTCGGGTCAGGGCGGCGAAAGGCGCCGCCCTCCACTCTGCGGGCCACTTCCTCCAAAGGTGTCCCGCGCATGACCCGTTCACTTCGCCGCTCCGCCTCCCTGGCGCTTCTCCTGTCCGGCCTCGCGGTTGCGCCGCTGGCGCTGGCCCATCCCAGCCTGGTGCGTTCGACGCCGGCGGCCGACGCCACCACAGCCCCGGCGACCGAGATCACGCTGCAGTTCAGTGAGAAGGTGATGCCGCGTGCCACCCGCGTCGAACTGAGCATGGACCATGGCCGCATGAAGATGGCCATGCCCACCACCGCACAGGAGCTCTCCGATGATGGCCACACGCTGCGCGCGCGTTTCGCCAAGCCGCTGCCCGCGGGCAGCTACGCACTGCAATGGCGCGCGGTCGGCCAGGACAGCCACCCGATCACTGGTACGTACCGCTTCACCGTGAAGTAAGGCTGCCGTCGTGGCCGAGCTCTCGCCATATGCGCTGCGGCTGGCGCTGTACCTGCTGCTGATGCTGCTGTTCGGGCGGATGCTGTTCGTCCGTCCGCGGCTACCGCGCGGCGTCTCGCTGGCGCTCGCCCTGATCGCGTTGGCCGTGGTGGTCACCGATGCCATCACCCGCTTGTCCGGTGTGCTCGGCATCGCGCCGGCCGACATCGACCCTGCAACGGCGCACTGGTTCCTCACCGGCACGCCGGTAGGTGAAGCCGGCCTGCTGCGCACCGTGGCGGTGCTGGCGATGCTGCCCCTGCTGGCATCCGCCACGCCGCTGGGTGGACCGCGGCGCGTGGCGCTGCTCGCGTTGTCCGGAATGGCCCTCGCCAGCCTGTCCTGGAACGGCCACGCCGCTGCGGGCGATGGGTTCGGTGGCAGGATGCGGCTGGTGGCCGGCATCGTGCACCTTCTGGCCGCCGGCGCTTGGGTCGGCGCGATCGCCGCCTTCCTGCAGTTGGCGCTGCGTCCGCAGGGCCTGCGCCTGCGCGAACGCACCCGGGAGCTGTGGCAGGCCGCCCACGGCTTCGCCCTGCCCGGCACGATCATCGTCGCCCTGCTGGCGATGACCGGCACCTATACCTATGTCGATCTCGGCGGTTCCTTACAGACCCTGACCGGCGCCGCGCATGGACGCTGGCTGCTGCTCAAGCTGGCACTGGTGGGTGGCATGCTGGGCCTGGCCGCGCTGCATCGCTGGCGGCTGGTGCCGGCGCTGGCGGTCTCCATCCGTGGCGGCTGGCAACCCAGGCCGCTGCGCTCGCTCCGCCAAAGCCTGGCCTGCGAATCGCTGCTGGCGCTGCTGGTGCTGGCCTGCGTCGCGGTGCTTGGCACGCTGGACCCACTGGCATGACCAATCCGTTCCGGTACGGGCCCAAGCTGCGATGATGGGCGCATCATGAAACTGCTGATCGTCGAAGACGAACCCAAGACCGGCAACTACCTGAGCCAGGGGCTGATCGAGGCCGGCTACGTGGTCGATCTCGCCTGCAACGGCGTCGACGGGCTGCACCTGGCCGGCAGCGGCGAGTACCAGTTGGTCATCCTGGACGTGATGCTGCCCGGCCTGGATGGCTGGAACGTGCTGTCGCGGCTGCGCGAGGCCGGCTGGCAGGTGCCGGTGCTGTTCCTGACCGCGCGCAGCAGCATCGCCGACCGCGTGCAGGGCCTTGAGCTGGGCGCCGACGACTACCTGGCCAAGCCATTCGCCTTCGCCGAGCTGCTGGCGCGGGTGCGCACCCTGCTGCGTCGCGGCCAGGCGCAGCCGCAGGCCGAGCGCATCGTCATCGCCGACCTGGTGGTGGACACCCTGCGCCGCCGGGTTGAACGCGGCGGCCAGCGCATCACCCTCAGCCAGAAGGAATACACCCTGCTGGAGCTGCTGGCGCGCCGACGCGGCGAAGTGCTGCCGCGCTCGTTGATCGCTTCGCAGGTGTGGGACATGAATTTCGACAGCGACACCAACGTGATCGACGTGGCGATCCGCCGCCTGCGCGCGAAGATCGACGATGACTTCGATGCCAAGCTGATCGTCACCGTGCGCGGCATGGGCTATGTGCTGGAGGCGCCGGACGACGGTGCAGTGCACAGCGGATGAGCCTGCGCCGTTCCATCGCGGTGCGGCTGACGCTGCTGTTCGCCATCGTGGCCACGCTGGTGCTGGCCGCGTTGGGCGTGGCGATCTATGTCAGTGCCCGCCACGACCTGGTCGCCCAGGACTTCGTCGAACTGGAAAACAAGGTCGCGTTGATCCGTGACCTCGCCGATAACGGACCTGCGTCCACACGCGGGAAGCGCTTGGCAGAGGCGCTGGGCCATCATCCGGACATCGCCTTCCACATTGTTGATGGGCGTGGCGCGGTGCTGTTCTCGACCGCACCGGCGCTGCTGCGCGAGCATGCACGCAGCCAGCCGATCGACGCCGCGCCACGGCGGCACGACTGGATCCTCGCCGATGGCCGCTGCATGCATGCCCTGCACCTGCGCCAGACCCTGGCCGACGGCAGCCAGGTGGTCACCCTGCTGGCCATCGATGACGACCGCCATGCCGATTTCCTGCAGCGTTTCCGCCACCTGCTGGCGATCGCGATCATCGGCGCCGCCGTGGCCAGCAGCCTGCTCGGCGGTTATGTGGTGCGGCGTACGCTGCGGCCGCTGCGCACGCTGGCCGATGAGGCCAGGCAGATCACCGCCGGTCGCCTGCAGCGCCGCCTGAGCGCGCGCAGTGCACCGGCCGAACTGGAGCAGTTGGCGCAGACCCTCAACGGCATGCTGGCACGCCTGCAGCAGGACTTCGCGCGGCTGACCGAGTTCTCCGGTGATCTCGCCCACGAGTTGCGCACCCCGATCACCAACATGATGACCCAGGTGCAGGTGGTGCTGGCGCACCCGCGCAGCAACGAGGCCTACCGCGAGACGCTGGCGTCGTGTGCCGAGGAACTGCAGCAGCTGGCGCAGACCGTGGGCGACCTGCTGTACCTGGCGCAGGCCGAGGCGCCGGGCGCGCTTCCCTCACGCGAGCCGGTGGCGCTGGATGGGGTGGTGGATTCGCTGCTCGAGTTCTACGACCTGCTGGCCGAGGACCGGCAGTTGACCCTGCGCCGCGAAGGTGTGGCGAGCGTGGAAGGCAACCGCTTGATGCTGCACCGGGCGATTGCCAACCTGCTGTCCAACGCGTTGAAGCACGCAGCCGTGGGCAGCGAAGTGCGGGTGCGGCTGGTCGAGGCCGATGGCGTGTGCAGGGTCAGCGTGCACAACGTCGGCACGCCGATTTCCGCCGAAGCGCTGCCGCGCCTGTTCGATCGTTTCTACCGCGGCGAGCGTGGCCGCCACGAAGGTGCCGGACTGGGCCTGGCGATCACCCGCGCGATTGCACAGGCGCACGGCGGCAGCGTGAGTGTTG
>NZ_JAOCLC010000063.1:0-27930 GCF_029845105.1 Stenotrophomonas sp. GD03654
GGCCATGCGATCATCCCCCCATGAAGATCTATCTTGTCGGCGGCGCCGTACGCGACCGCCTGCTGCAGCGCCCTGCCGGCGACCGCGACTGGGTGGTGGTTGGCGCCACGCCCGCGCAGATGGAAGCGCAGGGCTACACCGCCGTCGGCCGCGATTTCCCGGTATTCCTGCACCCGAAGAGCGGTGAGGAATACGCACTGGCGCGCACCGAGCGCAAATCCGGCCGAGGCTATCGCGGCTTCGTGGTTGATGCTGATCCGGCCGTGACGCTGGAAGAAGACCTGCAGCGTCGCGACTTCACCATCAATGCGATTGCCTGCGACGAAGACAGCGGTGCGCTGGTCGATCCCTATGGCGGCGTGCGCGATATCGAGCAACGCGTGCTGCGTCATGTCGGTCCGGCCTTTGTCGAGGATCCGCTGCGCGTGCTGCGCGCGGCACGCTTCATGGCACGCTTCGCGTCACTGGGCTTCACCGTCGCCGAAGAGACCATGGCACTGATGCGCGAGGTCGCCGCCAGTGGCGAACTGGACGCGCTGGTGCCGGAACGCGTCTGGCAGGAACTGCGCAAGGCGCTGGTCAGTGAACGGCCCTCCGCCTTCCTACGCACGCTGCACGATGCGCAGGCACTGGGCCCGATCCTGCCCGAGCTGGAAGCGCTGTATGGCGTGCCGCAGCGTGCCGAATTCCACCCGGAAGTCGACACCGGCATCCACCAGGAAATGGTCAGCGACATGGCCGCGAAACTGGCACCGGGTGATGACCTGGTCGGCTTCGCTGCCCTCACCCACGATCTCGGCAAGGGCCTGACACCGCCGGAGGAATGGCCGCGCCACATCATGCACGAACAGCGTGGCATCAAGCCGCTGAAGGCATTGTGCGCGCGGTTGAAGATTCCCACCGAGCACCAGCAGCTGGCTGAAGCGGTGTGCCGCGAGCACTTGAACGTGCACCGCATCGATGAACTGCGCGATGCCACCGTGCTGGAACTGCTGGGCCGCTGTGATGCGCTGCGCCGGCCGGAACGCGTGGCCCGCATCGCACTGTGCTGCGAGGCCGACAAGCGCGGCCGGCTCGGCTTCGAGGACGCCGACTACCCACAGGGCGAAACGCTCAAGCGCCTGCACCAGGCGGCGCTGTCAGTGCAGGCGCGGGATCTGGATAACACGCATCTGAAGGGCCCGGCCATCGGCGAAGCGCTGGCCAAGGCGCGGGTGAAAGCCATCGCCGCCGCCCGCTGAAGCACCGGGTAGTGCCGGTCGCTGGCCGGCACCTTCACATCTCCCGTCTATCGACGGCGCTTGCGCGAAAAATGGTCGACAGCATGAGCACCCAACAAGATGGGTTGCATCAAGAGGAACAGCCATCCACCCAACCGGAGCGTCTCCACCGGATTGAACCGGGTGATGAACGCAGCTGCCAGTGCCAAACCCGCAAGAAGGCCGATTTCATGGACCCATAGCGATCGGTTGGAACGCTTGCCCACGATGCTCCTCTCCATTGAACAGGACGCGCTTGCAAGCCATCGCCGCCGTCCGGCACAACGGGTAGTGCCGGCCGCTGGCCGGCAACCAGACAATCACTGGATTCAGTGCGCCATCCCACGGGTGATCGCCGCCGCACGCTGCTTCAGCTGGGCCACGGCATCGGGAATCATCTCCATGCCCACGTCCAGGCCCGGGTTCAGCACCAGGCCGACGCCGTCGCCGATACCGGCCAGCAGCGCGTGCACCGCGATCGGCATGGCATGCGCGAACTGCGGCAGCTGCTCGTGCCACAGGCCGGCGCGCTCGGGGGCGGTGAACACCGCGAACATCGGCTCGCCGCTCTCGCTGGTCAGCACCAGCGGCGAGATGCTTTCGTCCCAGGCGCCATCCTCACCAATGGCCTTGTCCAGCAGCACGAACGCCGTCGAAGTCAGCAGGCCGTCGAGGAACTGCGCTGCGGTCAGCGTGCTGTCCTGGGCCTGCAGCAGGCGCACCTCGAGGTCGTTGAGGGGTTCGAACGGGGTGTCGTGGTCCATGGTCGGTTCCGGTACGTGGTTGCAGGGCAGACTTTAACAGGCCCGGTCCTCAACCGAGGAATCCGTGCCGCCACAGCCAGCCCAACGCCGCCAGGCCGGCCACCCCCACCAGCATCAACGGCAGGCCGAAGCGGTGCCGCCACGGGATCGGCACCCCGCCCAGCTGCTGGTCCATGGTCTCGGTATCGAGCACCCAGCCGTGCTCGCACCGGGTGCAGGCCAGTTCCTAGCGGCGCTGGTAGGTGAACCCGAACAGCAGGTCGATGCGCGCCATCTTGTAGCACAGCTGCGGCGCGAACTCGGTTTCCGTCTGGCAGCGCAGGCAGTGGTGCGCTTCGGTGGGGCCGACGATCAGCACCCGTTCCTGTTGGCCGATCAGGATCATGGCTCAGTGGCCCTTGCAGGCGGGCTGGGCCAGCAACCAGGCTTGGGCGGCGGCCAAAGTGGCGGCATCACCCTCGATGCGCTGGTCGGGCTCGATCTTCAACCCATCACCACGATCATTGCGGTCGCGCATCACGGTGGTGGTCAACAACAGGCGGCTGCCATCGGCCAGTGTGCGCACGTTGTTGCCAGTCGAGACCCCTGCCGTCGGCTGGCCGAAGCTGCGCGTCTGCGCGCGGCCACGCCACGCCAGCGCCGAGGCCTCGCCCGAACTGCCGGTACGCGATCCGAACAGCACCGCCACCGGCGCGCCAGGCTGCCGCAGCACATACCCGGACTGGCCGAAGTCCAGCACCGACTTGCCTGCACGCTGCACGGCGGTCGCGGTCAACGTCCAGCGCTCCGGCCCCTGTGCGGTTTCGAACGACCCCACATCTTCGTTGTTCACCACCGAGGTGCGCAGCAGCGGTGCCATGCCCAGCAGCATCGGCCACATGTTGCCACCGCTGTTGTCACGCAGGTCGACGATCCAGCCACAGCGCATGCCGTCGTCCTTGCTGTGGATGACCTGCTGCCACCGCGCGGCGCGCTGGATGTTTTGGCGGAACGCTTCCTGTAGCGTCGCGCCGGGCGTGGAGGCATATCCCTCGATGACCAGCCAGCCGATGCGCGCATCCACCGCGTCGGCGGCCTTGGCCCTTTCCACGGCGACGGCGCCGACCTGCTGCGCGCGCGCAAGGGATTCGCTCTGGCGCTGGGTCGTCGTCCATACGCCATGATTGCCCGTGCTGAGCGCAATGGCTTCGCGCAGCAACGCCAGCCGCTTCACGGGGTCTCCCTGCACCGATTGCAGTCGTGTGCGGGTGGCGGGCCAGTCCACCCGGTCGCGATACAGCGCCTGTCGTTCAAGCAGGTTGAGGATCTCGGCCTCCGCCTCCGGCGAGGGCACTTCGATTGCCTTGGGCGTATCGGCCATGGCGTTGGCAGCCACCAGCGCGATCACCAGCGTACCAATACGACGCACTCCCTTGCGAACCTGCATGTGACGTTTCCTTGTCGTTGAGTCAGGCGCGCAGCATAGCCCGCAGCTGATGGCTTCCGCCATGCGCGAACTGTCGTATCTGGCCCCGCCGCGGGTTGCAGCAAGACAGCCTGCACGCGATCAGAAAATTGCAACTTTGCCCATGTCATCGCCATGTAGAACGCGAGAAGGTTGCTTCCGTCGGCGCCTCCTGCGCTGGCCGGGATTGGCGTCCTGAATCAAACATCAAAGAGAACGGGTTGCCGTCGTTGCGGCAATCACGACAATGCACCGGCTCGCCCATGGCGGGCGGTGCGTGGGGATCCTCGTGATCCGTCGGCTTTTTTCTCTTTGATTTTGACCGGCACGCCAACCCGCACCGCCCGCCACCTTGCATGCCGCAGGTGGCCTTGCTCCGTGAGGTTGCCGCCATGAACACACCCTTCCCCACCTATCCACGCCTGCAGGCACTGCTCGGCGCCGCGTTGCCCGGCCTGCAGCTCTCCAATGCCGTAGCCGAGGCATTGGAAGATGCGCTCACCGAAGTCCACGAACAGGCGCCGCCATCCGCATTCTTCGCGCGGTTGCGCGCCATCACGCACAGCCACGCTGCCGATGGTCAGCCGTGGCGCGAGCGGCAACTCAGCGAGGCGCGCGGTCGGGACCTGGCCGAGGCGACGCGCTGCCTTGCCGCATTGTCCGCCTGCGGCGGCGTGTTGCTGGCCGCACAGTCGGCGCGTGAGATGGAGGATGCGTCCGTGCAGTGTCCGCCGCAGGTGGAGGAAGGCCTGCTGCATGCAGTGATGGTGTTGGCCGATCACGCGGGGGCGCTGGTGGAACCCGATACACACGCTGCTGTGTTGTAGAGCCGAGCCCATGCTCGGCTTTGTGGGATTGGACCGAAGCAGCCGAGCATGGCTCGGCTCTACAGGGTCATGGCAGCGGAGAGATTCGTGCCGACCAAGGTCGGCACCTACCAGAGCAAGGTCATGGCGTCGGTGGGAGTTGTGCCAACCGAGGTCGGCCCCCACCAGAGCGGGCCATGACATCCGTACCGCGCGCTACCAGTCCGCGCGCAGGCCGATGTTGCCTTCGATGATGCGGCGCTTCTCGTTGCGGTCGCCACCCAGCTCGCGCGTGTAGTCGGCCACGGCATAGGCGCTGATGGTGCGGTTGAAACGCCCGACCACACCCACGCCGGCTTCCAGCGCGCGCGAGCGCTGCGAATTGACGATCACGTCGTCGTCGAAGCGGATCCGGTCCTCGCCGGAACGGCCATGCCAGTAATTGAGCTTGAAATACGGCTGCCAGCCGTTGTCAGCCAGCTGGTAATCGCCGGCAAGACGCAGGCCGATGCGGCCGGTCCAGGCGTTGTCGTTGTCGAAGCGCACGCTCGATACCTCATCGCGGCGGTCGTCCAGCGAGGTGCGCTGCCAGATCACCTGTACCTGTGGCTCCAACCACCACGCCGACTGCCCGAAATGCAGCAGCGGCTTGCCGGCCTCCACCGACACGCTGGTGCCATCGCCCTTGATCCCGAAGCCAAGCCCGCGCGAGGAACGCACGCGGCCGTCGTAACGGCTCTGCATCGCCACGGCGTCGATGTAGCCACCGCTGCTGTCGGTGAAGGTCCAGTACAGGCCCACGTGCTTGTCGTCCAGGCGGTTCTGGCCTACCTGTACGTTCTCCCAGCCCAGTGCCAGGCCGGTGGTCTTGCCCTGCGCGCGGGTGCGGCCAACGAATACGCCGATCTGGTTGCGGTGGTTGTCAGACGCCGCAGCCCACACGTCGAGGCCGGCCTGCAGGCCCATCACATCGCCATCGAAGCCCGGCTGCGCATCGCCCTTCCAGTGGATCTCGCTGCTCTGGCCCACCAAGCGGCCCCAGGCGGTACGGAATGTGCCCTGGTTGTACAGCAGGCGCTGCTCGCCCTGGCGCTCGTGGAAGGTACCCAGGCTGGCCAGCGAAGTCTCACGCAGCAGCGGCGGCACCACGGCATAGGTCGCAGTCTCCACGCGGTACAGCGGTACCACTGCGCCCTCGGCGGGGCGTGCGCCCGGCGTCGGCGGCGTACCGGTTCCGGGCAGCGCACCACCGGCCACCGGCACGTCCGGCACGGCCGGATCGCTGGGCGGCGCCACCGGCGCCGGTTCCGGTGGCGGGGGCGGCGGGGCCGTCTCGCCGGCGGTCAGGTCTGGATCGGTGGCGCCTTCGAGCGGCGGCGGCGGTGCCGGGGTGATCGGCGGCGGTGGTGCCACCGGCGGCGTCAATGGTGGCGGTGTGGCAGTACCGCCGCCATTGGGTGCCGGCGTCGGCCCGCTGACCAGCGTGGAGCGCAGGTACCAGTTCTCGCCGGTACCGGCACTGACGCCGCCCTTGAACAGGAAATACTCGTAGGCACCGGCCGCGACCGGTGCGAACAGCGAGAACGCGCCCAGCGCGGTGCGGCCACCATTCAAGGCCTGCACCACCAGGATGCCGTCGGCCAGCGTGGCGGCGCCGCTGCCGCCGGCATTGAGGATGCCGATGCCGGTTGTGCCGGTCGCGGCGCCGCCATCGATCACCAGACGGTCGCTGGTGGAATTGTCCGCGCCCAGCACAGTACGCAGGTACAGGCCACCGCCATCACCGCGATAGTTGCCACGCACGGTGAACACGTCGCCGGCACCGGTACCGGTCAGGTCGATGCGCCCCGCATTGACCATCTCCACCAGTGCGCCACTGTTGAACGGACGGATGGCATGGCCGCCACTGCCCGCATACACGGTACTGGTGTCATCCACGGTGAGCGTGCCGGTGCCGGTTGCGCTGTCGCCCAGCACCAGATCGCCATCGAAGGACAGCTCGGTGCTGTTGGCCAGGCTGATCGTCTCCCAGTTCTGGAAGCGGCCTACACCCGTGGTCTTGACGTTGTTGAAGCTGAGCCTGTCGTTGCCCGCGCCACCGTCGAACAGCGGCACCGCACCGAGATTGCCCTGGTTGAGGTTGCTGAGGTTGGCCACGTCGTCGTCCGGCCCCAGGTCGATCGCGCCGTAGACGATGCCGCCGCCATTCCAGTTGAAGGTGTCATTACCGGTACTGAGCAGTACCTGCCCACGCACGGTGCCATCGGTGATGGTCACGCTGTCATTGCCGCCGCTGACGCTGATGTTGCCGCCGATGTAGGCCGTACCCGAGATGATGATGGTGTCGGTGTCGAAGCCGGTCACCACATTGCCATCCACGGTGCCGCCGGACTGGTCCCACAGGTTCTTGTCCAGCTTCATGTTGACGCGGCCGATGCGGCCAGCGGTCATCCAGGCCTGGTCGCCATCCTCGAACGCGCCGATGATGCGGCCACCGCTCATGCGGAAGGTATCGATGTTGTCGCCCTGCTGCAGCGCGCCGATCGTGCCGCCGCTCATGACGAAATCATCGCGGCCACTGCCCTGCGCCACCAGGCCGGTGACGGTGCCGCCGGTGACGGTCATCTGGTCATCGCCGTTGCCCTGGTCGACGCTGTCGACCGTGCCATTGCCCAGCAGCAGCACGTCGTTGCCATCGCCCTGCAGGACCCCGCCGCTGATGCTGCCGGCCTGCATCTCCAGGCGATCATTGCCGGCACCGAACTGCACCCCGCTGCGCCCGCTGATCGTTCCGCGGTTGACCAGCACGCTGTCGCCCGCACCGACGAACTGCAGGGCGGTGTTGTTGCCGGTGCTGATGCTGCCCGCATTTTCGACACGGCTGCCGCCACCGAGCTGGACCGCCACTCCGCCGACCGAACTGATCGTGCCCAGGTTGGACAACAGGTGCCCACCTGCGCCGACAAGCGAAATCGCGCTGCTGCCACCGCTCTGCTGCAGTTGTGCCGTGTTGGCGACATTGACGGTGATGCCGGCCGCGCCATTGGCGGTAATGGGAACGGCCTGCGGGTTCGGGGCGTTGGCGTCGCAGGTGACCGTCTGGCCTGCAATCGGGGTGGCGTTGTCACAGCCCGCCCAGGCGGCGCCGGCACTCAGCAGCATGACGGACGGGACGGCCAGGGCCTGCAGTACGGAAGCGGTGAGGCGGCGCATACGCGTTGCGCGCGGGACGGCACGGGACATACGGCACTCCTGGAAAAGGGATCAGGAACTGCGGATATGCGGTACTGCGCAGGCAGTCTGCCGTGTGGTGAACTGTTCCGATAGGTGAAATTGCGTGCCAGCTATCACAGTTCAGATGCGAACTTGATCGGGCATCACCTCACCGCTACGTGGCTGAAACTGTTCATCTTTGCGGCTGTCACGCGCCGCGCGGGTAGCATCCACGCATGGTGCGGATCTACTGCCCCTCATGGTGGATCCACCCACGCCATGCGTGGATGAGCGCCATCAGATCTTCAGGTAGATCTTCCGCCGGTCCAGCCACCACGCCACGCCCCACCAAAGCGCGACGAACGCCAGCGCCTGCAGCATCGATGCCAGCTCGAGCGCCTGCGGCATGACGGCGGCCAGCTGCTGCCAGATCCAGCCCCAGGCACCGGTCGCCATCAAGGCCACCGACATCACCGATGCCCCCAGATACGCGGTGATCGCGTTGACGCCGAAGCGACGGCCCAGCGCCGGCCAGCCCTTCTGGTCGACCAGCACATGGCCCAGCCACAGCGCCAGCGCCGCCAGACCGCCGGTCCACAGCACGTAGCTGGGCGTCCACAACTGCTTGTTCAACGGCAGCACCACGGCCAGCAACAGACCCAGCACGGCGGTCACTGTACCCAGCCCTGCCAGCGCCGCAGTACGTCCGCTGCGCAGCAGGCCTCCGGCCAACAGACCGAGCACGGTACTGGCCAGCGCACCCAGCGTGCTCAGCAAGCCTTCCGGGTCGTGGCCCAGCCCGGTATCGGCGTGCCATTGATAGATCCACGGGGCGAACAGCGTGGTATCCAGGCGGCTGGCCGGGTTGGTCCATGGCGCCAGATCACCGATGCCCAGCAGCAGCGCGGTATAGCCCACCAGCAACGTGACCAGCGCACCGGCCTGCACGCGCGGCCGCGCATACACCGCCAGCACACCCACCAGCGCAGCACACACGGCGATCCGTTGCAGCACGCCCCAGATGCGGAAGTGATGGGTATGCAGCGCCCACCAGATCAGCAGGTGCAGCAGCGCACCGGCCAGCAGGATGCGCAGTGCGCGCTCCAGCACGCCGCGCGCCAATGCCGGCCGTGCCGCCGCATCCCGCGCGCGCGGTGCCACGCTGAAGGCCATCGACACGCCGACCAGGAACAGGAAGAACGGGAACACCAGATCGGTCGGCGTGCAGCCATGCCATTCCGAATGACGCAGCGGTGCGAACACCGCACTCCATTCGCCCGGGTTGTTGACCAGCAGCATCGCCGCCACGGTGATGCCGCGCAGGGCATCGATCGAGCCCAGACGGCGTGGCTGCGTACTGCTCATCAGGCGGCCTCGTACTGTCCGGCAATCCAGGTGCCACGCACCTGCAGGGCATCATCCAGCAGCACCAGGTCGGCCTGGTAACCCTCGGCGATATGGCCCAGGCGGTCGTCGACATTGAGGAACTGTGCCGGATAGGTCGAGGCCATCCGCGCCGCTTCGGCCAGCGGCTGGCCGAGCAGCTGCACGGTGTTGCGCACGGCGGTGGCCATGTCCAGCGCCGAACCAGCCAGCGAACCGGCGGCATTGCGCACCACACCATCGATGGCGGTGATGGTTTCGCCATACAGCACGTAGCTGGGATTGTCGGCGCCGACCGGTGGCATCGCGTCGGTCACCAGCAGCAGGCGACCGCGCGGCTTGGCCGCCAGCGCCACGCGCAGGCTGGCCGGGTGCACATGCACGCCATCGACGATGATGCCGATCCAGCTGTCGCGGTCTTCCAACGCAGCGCCTACCGCGCCGGGCTCACGGCCCTGCAGCGGCGACATCGCGTTGTACAGGTGGGTGAAGCCGCGTACGCCGGCATCCAGACCGGCGCGGATCTCCTCGTAGGTGCCTGCAGTGTGGCCAGCGGCAACGATCACGCCACGCTCGACCAGCGCGCGGATGGTTTCCAGCGGCACGCGTTCCGGTGCCAGTGTCAGCAGGGTCACGCCGTTGTCCAGCGACGCGGCCAGCGCGATCTCTCCTTCATCCGGCACGCGGAACTTGCTGGCATCGTGCGTGCCCTTGCGGGCTGGCGCGATGTACGGCCCCTCCAGATGGATACCGATCACGCCCGGCACGCCCTGCGCGATCGCCTCGCGCATTGCGGCGATCGCTTCGCGCATCACGCCCACATCGTCGCTGATCAGCGTTGGCAGCATCGCGGTGGTGCCGAAGCGACGGTGTGCCTGCGCGATGGTACGCAGTGCCGCCACGTCCGGCGTGTTGTTGAACAGCGCACCGCCGCCGCCATTGACCTGCACATCGATGAAGCCGGGCAGCAGCCAGCCGCCGCCCAGGTCCACCTGCTCGGCGGCGTGGCCGAGCTGCGGCGCTGCATCGGGCAGCAGCGCGCTGATACGCCCCTCCTCGATCACCACCGCCAGATCATCGCGGAATTCGTCGCCGGCGAGGATGCGGGCGTTGCGCAGGACCGTTGCCATCACACCGTCTCCGTAACCTTGTTCAGGTGCGGTGGCAGATCCGGGTTGAAGCCACGACGCAGCGCCAGCGCGTTGATCGCGCGGTAGAAACTCTGCACGGTCAGCAGCGGTGCGCACAGCGGGTGCGGCGTAGCGGCCACCGGCAGGTTGCCACCGGCACCGGCCATCCACACCTGCGCGCCACGCGAAGTAAATTCTTCGACCACCGCACGGGTGCCGGCGCCGGTCTCGTCCGGCTGGGCAAAGGCCAGCACCGGGAAACCGCGACCAACCAGCGCCATCGGGCCATGCTTGACCTCGGCCGAGCTGTAGGCCTCGGCGTGCAGGCTGCAGGTTTCCTTGAATTTCAGTGCCGCTTCCTGCGCCGCGCCCAGGCCCAGGCCGCGGCCGAGCACGAACAGGTTGGTCGCCTCGACCAGACCCTCGGTCACCGGCGTCCAGTCGCACTGCCAGGCCTCACGCATCGCATCCGGCAGCAGATCCAGCGCGGCGCGCAGGCTGCTGTCCTGCTTCCAGTACGCGGCCAGCTGCAGCAGTGCGGCCAGCGAGGCCAGGTAGCTCTTGGTCGCCGCCACGCTCTTTTCGGCACCGGCATGCAGCGGAATCACCGTGTCGGCCAGCTGCGCCAGCGGCGAATCCTCGACGTTGACCAGCGCGATCACGCGCGCACCGGCTGCTTTGGCAGCTTCCGCGTTGCGCAGCAGGTCCGGGCTCTTGCCCGACTGCGAAATGACGATGAACAAGGCACCGCGAAGCTGCAGCGGTGCGGCATAGACCGACCCCACCGACGGCGAGGCCGAGGCAACCACCAGGCCCAGCTGGGTCTCCAGCAGGTACTTGCCATAGGTGGCGGCATGGTCGGAGCTGCCACGTGCACAGGTGACCACGAACGGCGGCGGCGCGGCGCGCAGGCTGGCGGCCAGGGTTTCCATGGTGGCGTGGTTGCGCGAGAACTGGCGCGCGACCACGTCGGCCGCTTCAGCGGCCTCGGCGAACATCAGGGTGGACGTGGGGTCTGACAGCGACATGGCAGGCTCAGGCAGGATCGGAAGGAAGGGGGCGTGCGCCGGCTGGGCGCATTGGCGCGGTCGAACCGCGCACCACCAGCTGCGGCACAAAGCCCTGGTTATGCAGCGGTGCCGGCGCATCGTCATAGGCGTCGCTGCGCAGCTGCGCGATCAGCAGGCGCGCGGCATGGCGGGCGATGTCTTCGGTGGCTTGCTTGGCGGTGGTCAGCGGCGGCCACGACTGACGCGAGAACGGGCTGTCCTCGAAACCGGCGATGGACAGGTCGTAGGGCACGTTCATGCCGGCCGACTTCGCTGCTGCCAGTACGCCAGCGGCGATTTCGTCGTTGGAACCGAAGATGGCAGTGGGCGGTTCGCGCAGCGCCAGCAGGCGGCGCGCGCCGCGGAAACCGTCGTCGAAGGTGTAGTCGCCCTGCACCACCAGGTGCTTGTCCACGGTCATGCCGTAGTCCTTCAGCGCGGCTTCGTAACCGGCATAGCGTTCGCCCGAGGAGCGGTGCGAGCTGCCGCCCCAGAGGAAGCCGATGCGCTGGTGGCCCAGCTGGATCAGATGCTCGGTGATCTCGTAGGCGGCCTCGCGGTCGTCCACGAACACGCAGGCACCGTCGGCCGGGTCTTCGGTGGCGGCAATGATGCGCACCAGCTTGATGCCGCGTGCGGTCAGCGCCTGGATCAGGTCGCGGCGCTCGGACATCGGCGCGGTCAGCACCAGCCCGGCCAGGCGCGAACGCTGCACCCAATCGGCCAGTTCATCGGCCAGCAGCGGCGAGCTGGAATCGCAGGGATGGATCTGCAGCCCGAACCCGGTCTCGCGGCAGGCGGCGAGCACGCCGTTCTGCACGCCGATGATGTGGTACGGGTTCGGGTTGTCGTAGACCAGCCCGATCACGAAGGTGGTGCCGCTGCGCAGGTTGCGCGCGGACGGATCGGGTTCGTAGTCGAGCTCGGCGATGGCACGCAGCACCCGCGCGCGGGTGGCCTGCATCACCGAGGGCTCGTTGTTGATCACGCGCGAGACCGTCTTCAGCGAGACCTTGGCCTTCTCCGCAACGTCCTTGATGGTCGCTCTGCGCATGGGTTTTCCCTGGGGTTGGCTGCCGTCCATCATCGCCGATCAGGCCTTGTCCTGCGGCAGGCCAGCGCGATGCCCGATCACCGAGTAGAACAGGATGTACAGGTAGCAGGGCACCATCAGCAGTACGAACACCAGCTGGAAGTCGATGTGCTGCTTGAGCACGGCGAACAGCTGCGGAATGATCGCGCCGCCGGCAATACCCATCACCAGCAGGGCCGAGCCGGTCTCGGTGAAGCGGCCCAGGCCGCGGATCGCCAGCGGGAAGATCGCCGGCCACATCATGGCATTGGCGAAGCCCAGCAGGGCCACGAAGGCCACCGATACGTAGCCGTGGGTGGCCCAGGCACCCAGGCAGAACAGCACGCCCAGCACCGCCGAGATGGTCAGGTAGCGCGACTGCGAGACCACCTTGGGGATCAGCAGCAGGCCGACCACATAGCCGACCAGCATCGCGCCGAGGGTGAGCGAGGTGAACATCTTGGTCTGGTCCAGCGGCAGGTCGAAACCATGGCCGTAGGTACCGATCGCATCACCGGCCATCACCTCCACGCCCACGTAGACGAACAGGCACAACACGCCCAGCCACAGGTGCGGGAACTGGAAGATGCTGCGCCGTTCGGCGGCACCGGCCGCAACCGGCGTGGCGTTGGCTTCGGACGACTTGATTTCCGGCAGCGGCGAGAACAGCACGGCCACCGCCAGCAGCACCAGCAGGCCGGCCATGGCCAGGTACGGTGCATGGATCTTGGCGGCGAATTCGTTGAGCAGCTGCGCCTTGGTCGCTTCATCGGCAGCGGCTACCGTGGCCGACAGATCACCGATGCCATGCAGCACCACGGTACCGATCAGCACCGGGGCGAGCATGCCGGCGATCTTGTTGCAGATGCCCATCAGCGCGATGCGGCGTGCCGCCGTCTCGATCGGGCCGAGGATGGAAATGTAGGGGTTGATCGCGGTCTGCAGCAGGGCCAGGCCGCTGCCGATCACGAACAGGCCGCCGAGCGCGCCCGGGTACCAGCGCTGGGTGGCGAATTCGCCGAACAACGCGGCACCACCGGCCATCACCAGCAGGCTCAGGCTCAGGCCCTTCTTCATGCCGGTGCGGCGCAGGATCCACGACGCCGGCAGGGCCAGGAAGAAGTAGGACAGGTAGAACACCATCAGCACCAGGAAGGCGCCGACCTCGCTGAGTTCGAAGGCCAACTTGACGAAGGTGATCAGTGGGCCGTTGAGCCAGGTGAAGAAGCCGATCAGGAAGAACAACACGCCAACGATGGCGATGGAGGTGGCCACGTTCGGGCGCGCGCTTGCAGCGGGGACGGCGGACATCAGGAGGGCTCCTGCGGCGACGGCCGCAGAACGCGGCGTCGGAGAGTGGCTGGGAACAACGTTGTCACATTCTTTCGATGGACAGCTGCGGTTTGTCAACTTCCACGCGCAGCCCTGTGAACCTCGTGCTGCACTGCGCAACCTGATCACAGCGCGTTTTGCTGAATGCGCCTGAGCCCTTGAGCCCCGTGCAGCAAAGGTTCCCGCGTGAAACGCATGCTCACGCCGTGTAAACGTTTACTGCATGCCCCCTTCGTTGCGGCGCAGCAACGAAAGTGTCACGAACTCGTTGACATCGTTGTCAGCGGGGTTACAGACTCCGCCCAATCGCCGCCCCCTTTCCCGGGTCCGGCCCCACCTGCAGCAGGAGCCCGCGTGACCGCCAGCCACCCCGCCCCGGCCCATGTCCTGTCCCGAATCGCGCCCTCGTTCCTGGCCGCCGACGTCGGTGGCACCCATGTGCGTGTGGCCCGGGTCCAGGCCAGCGGTGATGCCGCCCACCCGGTGCAGGTGCTGGAGTACCGCAAGTACCGCAACGCCGACCACGGCGGCCTCAGCGCGATCCTGTCCGACTTCCTGGGTGAAGGCCCGCGGCCCACGCATTGCGTGGTCGCCAGCGCTGGCTACGCCCGCGAGGACGGCACGGTGATCACCGCCAACCTGCCGTGGCCGCTGTCGGCGCGCCAGGTGGAAGCCGACGTCGGCCTGCAGCGGGTCTACATCGTCAACGACTTCGAAGCGGTGGCCTATGCCGCCGCGCAGGTGGACGCCAGTGGTGTGCTGCACCTGTGCGGGCCGGACACCGCCGCACGTGGCCCGACCCTGGTGGTCGGCCCCGGCACCGGCCTCGGTGCGGCACTGTGGATTCCCACTGCGCACGGCCCGGTGGTGCTTCCCACCGAAGCCGGCCAGCCGACCCTGGCCGCCAGCACGGAACTTGAAATGGCCATCGTCCGCCACATGCAGCGCGACCGCGCCCATGTGTCGATCGAACATGCGATCTCCGGCCCGGGCCTGATGAACCTCTACCGCGCGGTGTGCGCGCTGCAGGGGCAGGCACCGACGTTGGCCAGTCCCGATGCGGTCACTGCCGCCGCCATGGTCGATACCGATGCGAACGCCCGCCAGGCGCTGGATGTGTTCTGCGGCCTGCTCGGCAGCACCATCGGCGACATGGCCCTGTTCTACGGCGCCCACGGTGGCGTCTACCTGGCCGGCGGCATCCTGCCGCAGATCCGCGAATACCTGCATGCCAGCACCTTCGTCGAACGCTACCTGCAGAAGGGGCCGATGGGCGAAGCGCTGGCACGCATCCCGGTGAAGGTCGTCGAACACGGCCAGTTGGGCGTGGTCGGCGCTGCCAGCTGGTACCTGCAGCAGCAGTCCGCCGCCTGACACCGCAACAGGCTTCAACGCAATCGCAGCACGCAGTACGTGGCACGCCAACGCACGGGACTTCGCCGCCGCCCCGCGCATGTCATCGCAACCGTAATCGAACACCGCCGCCGGCATCCAATCGAGTGATGAGGAGAGACATCATGAATACCCGCAAGACCCTGCTTTCGGCCGCCATCGTCAGCTGCATCGCCTTCAGTGCACACGCGCAGCAGGCCGCCCAGACCGCCACCGACCTGGACACCGTGACTGTCACGGGCATCCGTGGTTCGATGGAAAAGTCGCTGGACACCAAGCGCGAAGCCAATGCGCGCGTGGAAGTGGTCACCGCCGAAGACGTGGGCAAGCTGCCGGCGCACAACGTCGCCGACACCCTGCAGCGCCTGCCGGGCGTCAACATCAGCTCGTCCAGCGCCGACGAAGGTGGCTTCGATGAAGCCGACCGTGTCAGCCTGCGCGGCACCAGCCCGAGCCTGACCCAGACCCTGATCAACGGCCACACCGTCGGCTCGGCCGACTGGTTCGTGCTCAGCCAGGGCAACAACGTCGGCCGCAGCGTCAGCTACTCGCTGCTGCCGTCGGAACTGGTCAGCTCGGTGGAAGTGAACAAGTCCTCGCAGGCCAAGCTGCAGGACGGCGGCACCACCGGTACCGTCAACATCATCACCCGCAAGCCGCTGGAATTCTCCAAGCAGTTCACCGCTGAAGGCTCGATCGGCATGGTGCGTTCGGACCAGGCCAAGTCGAACGACCCGCAGTATTCGGCGCTGTTCAACTACAAGAACGACGAAGGCACCTTTGGCGTAATGGTGCAGGGCTTCAGCCAGAAGCGCGAACTGCGCCGTGAGGCGCAGGAAATTCCGGGCGGCTTCTTTACCCTAGGCCCGAACGACGACGTGGTTAAAGGCAACGCGGCAAAGGGCGTTGCGCCACATCCCGATCTGAACGGTGTGGCAGTTCCAGGCCTGCTGGGTTCGACCCTGTTCGAACAGACCCGCGAACGCAAGGGCGGCCTGGTCTCGCTGCAGTTCAAGCCGAGCGACAGCCTCACCCTCGGCCTGAATGGTTTCAGCTCCGAGCTGAAGGCGAACAACTACAACCGCAACTTCATGATGTTCGGTAACAGCTTCGCCAAGTCGCAGGCGCCGGATCCGGGCTATGTAATCAAGGACGGCGTGCTGACCAATGCCACCTACAAGGGCGTGCCGGGCACCGACTACGCGGTGTACGACATGATCTACCGTGAGTCGAAGGCCAAGTCGAGCTATGTCACCTTCGATGCCGACTGGCAGATCAACGACAGCCTGACCGCCAAGTTCCAGGCCGGCAGCACCAAGGGCACCGGCGAGACGCCGCGCCAGTACATCGCCGAGGTCACCCTGGCCAACGGCGGCGGCGCCAGCTGGGCCACCCACGGCAATGGCTCGCCGATCGACTGGAATGTCGGCGGCGACATCTCGCCCAATGGCGTGACCAGCTTCGGCACCTGGGGCAACCAGCAGGTCACCGCCGAGGACAAGGAGAAGTGGGCCACGCTCGACTTCAACCAGTACTTCAATGATGGCGGCGTGCTGAGCTCGATCGACTTCGGCCTGCGTTTCGCCGACCACAAGCGCGAAGCGCTGTCGCCGGAAGGTGCAACCCCGGGTGACATCTGGAGCGCGCTGAAGAACGGTGCGACGGCCAACTACCCCAGCGGCTTTGCCGGTGACATCGGCGGCACCTTCCCGCGCAACCTCTGGTACTTCACCCCGGGCGCGCTGAAGGACGCGGTGACGAACAACTCCACCTGGCTGGCCGGCAATGATGGCCCGACCGGTCGCCATAACTATGGCGCCGAGTGGAAGGTGAAGGAAAAGAACTTCGCCGGCTACGTGCAGGCCAACTTCCGCGGCGACTGGTGGAGCGGTAACGTCGGCCTGCGCTACGTCAACATCAAGCAGGACATCGACACCTACAACGCGGTCAGCAAGGCCGCCGATGCCGATGTCAGCAGCCTGTTCGGCATGTGGGAGCGCCTGGCCTTCCAGAACAAGCGCAACCGTGTGCTGCCCAGCGCCAACATCAAGTTCGACCTGGACGACTCGCTGGTGCTGCGCGTCGCCGCCTCGCAGACCCAGACCCTGCCGGACTACTCGGCACTGGGCGCCTCCTCGTACGGCTCGGATCTGAACCGCACCGGCGGCGGCGGCAATCCGAACCTCAAGCCGACCCTGTCGACCAATCTGGATGCCAACCTGGAGTGGTACTTCATGCCGCGCGGCCTGCTGTCGGTGGGCGCGTACCACATGAACCTGAAGGACTACATCGCCTTCGACGTGGTCTCGCGCCAGCTGTACAGCGAACTGACCAACCAGCTTGAGACCTACCAGATCTCCACCCCGATCAATGCCGACGGCAAGGTCACCGGCGTGGAAGTGGCCTACGAGCAGCCGATCGGCGAGTACTTCGGCATCAATGCCAACTACACCTATGCCAACGGCACCACCTCGCACACCTGGTCGGATGGCTCGCACAACCTGCTGGGCACCTCGAAGAACACCTACAACGTGGGTGCCTACTTCGAGAACGAGCGCTTTGGTGCCCGCGTCAGCTATACCCGCCGCTCCTCGTTCCTGATCAGCCTGTCGGGCACCAACCCGTACTACCAGGATGACTTCGGCACGCTGTCGGCATCGCTGAGCTACAAGGCCACCGACTGGCTGAGCATCAGCCTGGATGGCCTGAACCTCAACAACCCGACCTACAAGTACTACCAGACCGCGGCCATCCCGACCTCGTTCTACAGCAACGGTCGCCAGTACTACCTCAACTTCCGCTTCAAGTACTGATCCAGCGGCGGCAACATCGCCGAGTCGTGCACGCACGCCGGGCCTGGGTCATTCCGGGCCCGGCGTTTTTCATGTATAGCGTTCATCGCACCGTTCCAAGGAGTCGTCCCGATGGTCAAGCCTTCCCGCGCCCGGATGCGCAGCGCAGTGCTGCTGGGCAGCCTGCTCGCCCTGTTGCCGGCCCTGCCGGCACTCGCTGCCGATCCCACGCCGGCCGCTGAAGCACCCGGTCCGCAACTGCGCGCCGGCAGCCTGATGCTGATTCCCGCCCCGGCTACCGTGCAGCCCGGCCAGGGCAGCGGCATCACCGTGCGCGCCGCTACCGTGCTGCACGCCGAAGGCGAGGCCGCACAGCGGGTCGCCACCCAGTTCGCCGATCTGTTGGCCCGCAGCGGCGGACCGCACCTTGCACTGGCCAAGGGCAAGATCGCCGCCCACAGTGGCGGCATCCGTTTCCAGATCGTGCCGACCTTCCGCGACAGTGGTGAGGGCTACACGCTGGAAAGCACCGCGCAGGGCGTGCTGGTGCAGGCCGGCAACGAGACCGGCCTGTTCTATGGCGCAACCACCCTCGCCCAGCTGGCCACCGGCGGCAGCAACGGCGTGCTGCCGGCGGTGCAGATCCAGGATGCGCCGCGCTTCAGCTGGCGCGGTTTCATGCTCGATTCCGCACGTCACTTCCAGAGCCTGGACGAGATCAAGCGCGTGCTCGACGCGATGGCCGCGCACAAGCTCAACACCTTCCATTGGCACCTGACCGACGACCAGGGCTGGCGCATGGAGATCAAGCGCTACCCGAAGCTGACCGAGGTCGGCAGCTGCCGCCTGCCAGCCGGTGACGGTGGCACCGATCCGGTCAGCGGCAAGGAACATCCGTACTGTGGCTTCTATACGCAGGATCAGATCCGCGAAGTGATCGCCTATGCGGCCAAGCTGCATATCCAGGTCATTCCGGAAATCGACGTACCCGGCCATGCCACCGCTGCGATCGCCGCTTACCCGGAACTGGGCTCGGTCAACACCTCGCTGAAGCCGATCAGCGAATGGGGCGTGTTCCCGAACCTGTTCAACGTGGAAGACAGCACTGTCACCTTCCTCGAGAACGTGCTGGAAGAAGTGATCGCGCTGTTCCCGGCGAAGTACGTGCACGTCGGTGGCGACGAGGCAGTGAAAGACCAGTGGAAAGCCTCCAGGCAGGTGCAGCAGCGCATGCGTGCGCTGGGCATCAAGGATGAGATGGCCATGCAGAGCCACATCATCAAGCGACTGGAGACCTTCCTGGAGGAGCACGACCGGCGCCTGATCGGCTGGGATGAAATCCTTGAAGGCGGCCTGCCGCCGCAGGCCACGGTGATGTCGTGGCAGGGCACCGAAGGCGGCCTGGCCGCCGCCAGCGCCGGCCATGACGTGATCATGTCGCCGGTCGGTTACCTCTATCTGGATTACCTGCAGACGGCCTCGCCGAACGAGCCGCCGGGCCGCCCGACCCAGGTCAACCTCGGCAAGCTGTACAACTTCGAGCCGGTGCCGGCCGAGCTGGCCGCCGACAAGCGCGGGCACATCCTCGGCCTGCAGGCCAACATGTTCACCGAGCACACGCGCAGCTACGCACGCCTGCAGCACAACCTGTTCCCACGCCTGGCCGCCGTGGCAGAGACCGGCTGGAGCACGCCGGAACATCGCGATTTCCGCGATTTCCTCGCGCGCCTGCCCGCGCAGCTGCAACGCTACCGCGCCTGGGGTCTGGCCTACGCGCAGACCCCGTTCGAAGTGGGCGTGGACTACACCGATGATCGCGCGAAGAACACCGTGACCGTGTCGCTGGCCAATCCGCTGGGGTATGAGGTGCGCTACAGCACCGACGGCCAGCCGGTGACCGCGCAGTCGCCGTTGTACCAGCAGCCGCTGACCGCGACGCTGCCTGCTACGGTACAGGCGGGCGCGTTCTACCAGGGCCAGATGCTGGCGGCGAAGCCGACGGTGGCGGCGTTCAGCGCACAATCGCTGCTCAGCCGCCGCAGCGATGAACTGCTCAGCTGCGTGGGCAAGAAGGGGCTGGTGCTGCGTCTGGAAGACGATGGCCCGCGCGAGGGAACACGTGCGGTGTTCAACGTGGACATCTTCCAGCCGTGCTGGCGTTGGCCGCAGGCGCAGCTGGACGGTGTTGGCAGCGTGGAAGTGCGTGCCGGTCGCATTCCGTACTACTTCCAGCTGGCCCACGACGAGCCCAAGCGTCGCTTCGAGAAGGCCAGGCGCGCGCACGGCGAGATGCAGGTGCGTCGCGGCGACTGCAGCGGCAAGGTGCTCGCCGAAGCAGCGCTGCCGGCCAAGCCCGATGCCGATGGCTTCGTGACGCTGCATGCAGCGCTACCGAAGGGTACACAGGGCACCGGTGACCTGTGCATCAACTTCACCGGCGATACGCGCCCGGCGATGTGGGTGCTGGATGAGGTGACGCTGGGGAAGTGACCCCAGGCCTGTCCTGGTGCAATCGATCCACGCATGGCGTGGATCTACTGTAGAGCCGAGCCCATGCTCGGCTTCCTCCCAAAGGCAGCCGAACATGGGCTCGGCTCTACAGGAACTTTACCCGCGCCAGCGCAGCAGCAGATCGCGCAGCGGGGTCAGTGCGGTGGCCATGCCGGCAAGCACACCGATCGTGTTGGCGATGGCATCCATCGGGTCGGCAGTACGGTTGCTGGTCAACGCGCCCTGGGCGAACTCGATGCCGATGCCCATCAACACCAGTCCCACGCCCACCCACAGCAGCGGACGCCCGCGACGGAACAGCTGCACCGCGCTGCCAGCCAGGATGAAGTAGGCGAGGAAGTGCTCGCCCTTGTCGCTGTTTTCCGGCAACGGAATCGGCGGCGGTGGAATCAGGCAGACCACGATCACCAGCAGTACCGCCGTCGCCCACAACGTGGCCCACAACCGCGGCCGCCGCAGCGGCTTGATCACCGGCAACACCTCGCTCACAGGCGCCAGCTCAGGTCACCCAGCTCGAAGGCGGGTTCGAAGTCGACACCACGCTGCAGGCCGATGGCCTGGAAGCGCTCGCCCATCTCCGTCGGCAGGGTCAGCTTCTTCACCTGGTCGCGCAGCTGGATGCGGCCGACCTCGTCGGTACGCTCCTCGGCCAGCAGCAGCACCTGGTCCAGGCCGTTACCGAGCAGGAAGCTGGCCTGGCTGCAGTAGCCGGCCAGCTCGAAACCGCCGTGCATGCCGGCCTCGGCCATCGCGGTGAAATCCACCGACGCGGTGATGTCCTGCAGGCCCGGCCAGCGATGCACGTCGTTGTGCACGTGATGGCGGTAGAACGCACGCACGGTGCCATCGTCACGGTCGTGCTGGTAGAACTCGCTGCGGCTGTAACCGTAGTCGACGAACAGCATCGCGCCGCGCTGCAGGCCGCCCGCCACCGCCTGCAGCCAGTACGGCAGCTGCGGCAGCACCTCGGACCGGTAGCCCTCGGCGAAAGGCTTTTCCAGGTAGCGCTCGATATGTCGCACCGCACCGTTGAGCAGGATGTCGGCCGGCTGCGCGCCACGGATGAAATTGCCTTCGCCATCAAGCTCGACGGTTTCCTCGTAGACCTCGCCATCCCGGATCAGGAAGCGCGGGGTCGGCAGCGCGTCGATCACCTCGTTGGCGAACACGACGCCTTCCCAGTCCTCCTCGAACGGGCGGTCGACCCAGTCCACGCGCGCGGCCAGCTCGGCGGGCAGGTTCTGCTGCAGGCGCTGCTGCTGGCGCTCGCGCAGATCGGCACTGGGTTCGAGGATGGCGTAGCGCGACGGCAGCGCATCCAGCTCGGCCAGGCGCAGCAGCACCGCCTCGGCAAAGGCGCCGGTACCGCCGCCCAGTTCCAGCATGCGCGCCTGCGCACCCAGCTGGGCGAACACCGGTGCCAGCGCATTGGCTACGCTGCCGGCAAACAGGCTGCCGAGCTCGGGCGCGGTGGTGAAGTCACCGCTGCCACCGAACTTGCTGGCGCCGGCGCTGTAATAGCCCCAGCCGGGGGTGTACAGGCACAGCTCCATGAAGCGCGAGAACGGCATCGCCCCGCCCTGGGCAAGGATTTCGGCGCGCAGGGCGGCCGCCAGCTGGTCGCTGTGGGCCAGGGCATCGGCTTCGGGCAGGGGGAAGGTGGGCTGCATGGCGTCTTCGAATGCGGTGACAATGGTGCACAGGATAGCCGAGCCTTGGAGGACCCTCGATGAGCGACACCACCCCCGTGGTCCTGATCACCGGCAGCGCGCGCCGGATCGGCGCGGCCATTGCCCGCCAGTTCCATGCCTGTGGCTGGTCGGTGGTGCTGCATGCCAACACCTCCAGCGCCGAGCTGCAGCAGGCCGCGTTCGATTTTGACAACGTGCGCCCCGGCAGCGTGCTGGCGCTGCAGGCCGACCTGCGTGACGCCGACGCGCTGACCGATCTGGTGGAACAGGCCGTGACCCACTTCGGCCGCCTGGATGCGCTGGTCAACAACGCCTCCAACTTCTTCCCTACCCCGCTGGGCCAGGTCACCGCCGAGGCGATGGACGAGCTTTACGCGGTCAATGCACGGGCGCCCCTGCTGCTGTCGCAGGCGGCAGCTCCGTACCTGCGCCGCCAGCACGGCTGCATCGTCAACCTGACCGACCTGCACGGCACCGACCCGATGCGCGACCACATCGCCTACACGATGGCCAAGGCCGCGCTGGAGATGGCCACCCGCTCGCTGGCGCTGGAACTGGCGCCGAAGGTGCGGGTCAACGCGGTCGCCCCCGGCGCGATCCTGTGGCCGGAACAGGGCAAGGACGATTTCGCCCGCGAGGCGCTGCTGGCGCGCACGCCGCTGGCACGGATCGGCACGGTCGAGGAGATCGCCGAGGCAGTCTACTGGCTGGTGGCCGAAGCCAGCTTCGTCACCGGCCACACCCTGCGCGTGGATGGTGGGCGCACAGTAAGTTGAGGTAGTGCCAGCCGCTGGCCGGCCACCTCCCTCATTCCAGGTCCACCACCTCGAACGCTTCGCCAAACTGCGCGTGCGCACGCCACAGCGTAGCCAGGTCCTGGCAACTGACCGGATCGATGAAGTCCGGCGCGATGTCGGCCAGCGGCTTCAGCACGAAGGCATGCTTCAGCTCCGGGCGCGGAATGCGCAGGTGGCCGGGCCCTTCCACCACCAGGTCGCCATAGAACACCACGTCGATGTCCAGGGTCCGGTCGGAGAAGCGCGGCCCGCTGCGGTCGCGGCCATGCGCGTCTTCCAGCGCATGCAGCCAGTCGTCCAGTTCCTGCAGGGGCAGGTCGGTCTCGATCGCCACCGCATTGTTGAGGAAGGCCGGACCATCGAAGCCGACCGCGGCAGTGCGGTAGGCGGGCGACACCTGCAGTGCGCCGAAGCGCTCGCGCAGGGCCGTCACCGCGGCGTGGAGGTAGCGGCGGGGCTGGACGTTGCTGCCCAGGCTCAGGAGCACGGTGGTCATGCGGTTCAGGTGACGGCACTTGGGGGGCGTGGACATGCCGTCGTCACGGCGGCCTGCCTACAATCCGGGACGCACATGATAGGGCACCGACATGACCTATTGCGTTGGAATCGAGGTGGACGAGGGCCTGGTCTTCGCTGCCGACACCCGGACCAATGCCTCGCTGGACGATGTGCGCGTGCATCGCAAGCTGCACGTGTTCGAGTACCCCGGCCAGGCAGCCTACGTGCTGATGGCGGCTGGCAACCTGGCCACCACCCAGCTGCTGGTGTCGCGCCTGGGGCGCGACGCTGGTGAACGACGCACGCCCAACCTGCGCGACATGACCCATCTGTTCGAAGCTGCCGAGTACGTCGGCCAGCTGCTGGTGGACAGCCAGGTGCACAGCAGCCACAGCGAACACGGCCATGACGGGGTCAACACCCAGGCCACGCTGATCTTCGGCGGCCAGATCGCCGGCGAGCGGCCTGGGCTGTACATGATCTACCCGCTCGGCAACGCCATCGCCGCTTCGCCGGAAACGCCCTACCTGCAGATCGGTGAGTCCAAGTACGGCAAGCCGATCCTCGACCGCATCCTCAGCCCGACCACGCGCCTGGAGGATGCCGCGCGCACGGCAATCGTCTCGCTGGACTCCACCATCCGTTCCAACCTGTCGGTGGGCCTGCCGATCGACCTCGCTCTGCTGCGCGACGGCGAGCTGCGCATCGGCCAGCAGCTGCGCCTGGGCGCGGATTCGGCGTTGTATGCCGACATCCACCAGAACTGGTCGCGGCGGCTGGAACAGGCGGTGGACGCCCTGCCGCGATTCCCCTGGGAAACCGTGCTGTAGAGCCGAGCCCATGCTCGGCTGTCGAGGTCAATGCGAACAGCAGCCGAGCATGGGCTCGGCTCTACAGAACCCCAGCGGCATCAGCCCAGCGCTTCGGCCACCGCGCGGAACACCTGCTGCATCTGCAGCGGCTTGCGCAGCACGTGCACCTGCACGCCAGCGGGGAATGCATCGGCCGCCACCTCCACCGCTGCGTCTTCCAGCACCAGCGCCGGGCCGCGATAGCCCAGTGCTGCCATCTCGCCCAGCAACTGGCTGGCCGGCAGCAGCTTGGAGCCGGCGTCGGCAATGACCAGGGCCGGCAACGCCTCCTGCTGCATCCAGCGCAGCGCGGCCGGGCCGTCGGACGCCAGCTGCAGCTGGTAACCCTGGCTGGACAGCGCATTGCCCAGCAGCGAAAGGCGGGTGGCCTCACCATCGACCACCAGGATCGACTGGCCGCTGCCCAGCGCTACCAGCTGCTCGATCGGCTCGCTGCCATCAATGGTGTCGTGCATCGGGAGCCGCAATTCGAAGCAGGTGCCCTGCCCCGGCTGGCTGCTGACGTGGATGCTGCCGCCGGCGCCTTCAACAATGCGCTTGCAGGAGATCAGGCCCAGGCCGGTGCCATCGGCCTTGGTGGTGAAGAACGGATTGAACAGATGCGACAGTGTGTCCGCATCCATGCCGATCCCTTCGTCGGCCACCCGGATGTGCATCCAGTCCACGCCATCGCGCTGGCCGGCATGGCTGGCAGTGAGGCTCAACCGGCCCCCGTTCGGCATCGCTTGGATCGCATTGAGCGCCAGATTCAACATCACCTGCTGCAGTTCGGTGTAGTTGGCGTCGACCACCAGGCCCTCGTCCTGCACCTGCAGTTCCAACCGCACCGCATCGGGCACATTGCTGCGCAACAGCAACGCCACCGCATCGAACAGGCCATCGATCTCGATGCGCTCGCTGGGCTTGCGCGAGCCGCGCACGAACGACAACATCGATTCGGCCATCTCGTGCCCACGTCGGCCGCACTCGGCGATGACATCGGCCAGGTGGTGCAGCTGCGGATCTTCGGTACGCGCCTTCAGCAGGTCCGGCATGATCAGCAGCGGCTGCAGGATGTTACGCAGGTCGTGGCTGAGGCCGGCGGCGAGCAGCGACAGGCTTTCCAGACGCTGCGCGCGCATCAGTTCGGTTTCCACCCGTGCGCGCTCTATGGCGCTGCGGGCATCGCGGATCGCACGCGCCACCGCCGACGGCAGGCGCGCCGGCAGGTGCTTGATGATGTAATCGTTGGCGCCCTTCTGCAGGGCCGCCACCGCGTTCTCCTCACCCATGGTGCCGGAGACGAAGATGAAGGGCACTTCCGGTGAGGTCTCGCGTACGATGCGCAGCGCGTCGTCACCGGAGAACCCCGGCATGCTCAGGTCGGACAGCACGATGTCCGGCTGGAACGCTGCCAGTGCCTGGCGTAGTTCAGCCTCGCTCTCGACCCGCTCGAAGCGGGCGTCCAGCCCCGCATCGAGCATCTGTTCGGACATCAGCTCGGCATCTTCCGGTGAGTCCTCCACCAGCAGGATGCGCAGCGCCCCCAGGGCGGGACCGGTCAAGGGCATGGGCTCACTCGAGTTCCGGTGCCTGGTTGATCAACGCCCAGAACTTGCCCAGGGTCTGCACCGCGCCGAAGAACTGGTCCACATCCACGGGCTTGACCACATAGGCGTTCACGCCCATGTCCCAGCTGCGGGCCAGGTCGCTTTCCTCGCGCGAAGACGACAGGATCACCACCGGCAGGCGCTTGAGCTCTTCATGCTCGCGGATCTGCCGCAGCACTTCCAGGCCATCCATGCGCGGCATCTTGATGTCCAGCAGCAGCACCGCCGGCAGGCCTTCCTCGCGGTTGGCGAAGGCACCGCGGCGCAACAGGTAGTCCATCACTTCCACGCCATCCTCGACGTGCACGATGGGGTTGGCCAGACGCGCCTCTTCCAGGGCGTCGATCGCCATTTCGGCATCAGCCGGGCTGTCTTCGGCAAGAAGAATGGTGCGCAGAGTCGTCATGCAGAGGGACCTTGTTTGTCCGCGTCGATCGCGGGAGGCAGGTAGAAGTGGAAGGTGGCGCCGACGTCCGGTTCGGCCTCGGCCCAGATACGGCCGCCATGGCGGGTCAGCACGCGGCGCACGCTGGCCAGGCCGATGCCGGTACCCGGATAGTCGCTGGCCTTGTGCAGGCGCTGGAACACTCCAAACAGCTTGCCGGCGTAGGCCATGTCAAAGCCTGCACCATTGTCGCTGACCGTGAACTGATGACCGCCGTCAGGCTGCGGCTGGTAGTCCACGCGGATCTTTGCCGGTTCGCGGTTGCCCGAGTACTTCACCGCGTTGCCCAGCAGGTTCAGCCAGACCTGGCGGATCATGTTCTCATCGCCCACCACGATCGGCAGCGGCGCGATGCTCCACTCCACATGGTGCGCATGGCCGCTGCTTTCGGCCTCGGCCTGCAGGTTGGAATCGAGCATGGCGCGGGTATCGGCCACCAGCGACTGCATGTCCACCGTCTGCTGGCGCATTGCCGCGCGGCCCAGCCGCGAATAGACCAGCAGGTCATCAATCAGTGTCGCCATGCGCCGCGCCGAACTGGAGATCACCTCCAGGTAATGGCGGCTTTTGTCATCGGCGGCGTCGCCGAGATGGCGTGACAGCTTGTCGGAGAATCCAGCAACGTGGCGCAGCGGCGCGCGCAGATCGTGCGAGACCGAATAGCTGAAGGCTTCCAGCTCCCTGTTGACCTCGGACACCTGCGCAACCTTGCCTTCCAGCTGGCGGTTCAGCTCCTCCACCCGCAGCTGCACGGCACGCTGCACGGTGACGTCGCTGACGGTGAGCAGCACCACTTCGTCGTCGGTGTCCGGCAGCGGCATGCGCCGCGCGTTGAGCAGCATGTAGCGCACCATGCCATCGGCGGCACGCTGCTCATGCTCGAAATCCCAGAGTTCGCGGCCACGCAGCAGCACATCGGACAATCGCTGGCGCATCACCGGGTCTTTCCAGGCGCCATCGCCGACGATGTCCAGCAACAGGCCATCGGCGCGCTCATCCTGCAGTCCATACAGCTCGGCGAAAGCCGGATTGTGCAGCTGCACGCGCAGGTCGCGGTCAAGCAGCACAATGGGTTCGCGCACGGTCTGCAGCACCGAGGCTGCACGTGCGGCCGAACGCAGCGACTGCCGTTCGGCATGCAGGCGGCGGCCGATCTGTCGTTGCAGCAGCCACAGCACGAGGCCAAGCAGGGCCAACTGCACCACCAACGAACTCCACGACACCAGCTCGGTCTGCCTGCGCTGGCGAGCGGCCTGCTCGGCGCGCTGTGTCAGCAGTTTCTGTTCGCTGGCCTGCAGCTCCTCCACCAGGCCACGGATCGGATAACGCGTGCTCAGGTCCTGCACCAGCTCGCGCTGATCACTGTTGGGCTCGGACTTTGCCAGTTCGCGGGCAAGCGCCATACGGCCTTCCAGCATCGACTCGATGCGGCCGATGCGGATCAACTGCTCAGGATTGTCGCGGGTCATCCGTCCCAGTTCGGCCAGACGACCGGGGAGCTCGTTGGCCTTGGCCATGCGTTCGCGCAGGCCCGGCGCGTCCACACCCTTGGACAGGGTCAGCGCAGCCGATTCGACATCGCGCACATCGGCCTGCAGCTGCTGCAGGGCCACACCGACGGCCTGGGTATGGTTGACCCAGGCCATCGCGTCTTCGCTGTCCTGCTGCAGGTGGCGCAGGGTCAACCACGGCACCACGATGATCGCGGCAGCGGCCAGCGCCAAAGCCGGCAACCGCCAGCGGTCCCAGATGTCGTCACTGAAAACCAGCGCCATAGTTCCTCGTCAGCACAGCCGCAAAGCGTCTGCCGTTACCGGCCCCCACTGCGGCGGAACCGGCAATATAGCGCAGGCGGTCACAACTCTGGAATTTCCAGCGCGGCTGGCTGAAC
>NZ_JAOCLC010000064.1:0-26425 GCF_029845105.1 Stenotrophomonas sp. GD03654
CCTGGCCAGGGTGCGCCACCGCCGCCCAGCGATATCAATCGAGGCGCCAGCGCATCATCCCGCCAACGCCTTTCATTCCGGCGCCAGCTGGTCCATTCGTATCCGGTTGGCAAACAGCGAGAACGCCAGCATGCCGGCCAGGCCGTTCGCCCGGCTCATCCAGTGCGGCAGCCAGCGAGGCGGCTTCAGCACCCCCGACTCGAACAGCGGCGCGAACGCGATCGCATCGGTCAGGCTCATCTTGCCCGCGAACAACCAGCGGCAGACCTGCAGGCGGTCCTCGGCCAGCATGTGGCGGAAGAAGGTGTGCACCGATACCAGTCCGCGCAGGTACACCGTGTCCTTGGTGAAGGCGAGGCCGCCACTCGGCGGTACCCCACGGAACACGCGCTGCGCCGAGGCGAAACTCTCTTCCGGGTTCTGTCCGGCATCGCAGAAGTAGCGGAACACCTCGATGAAATCGGCGCCTTCGCGCGCCATGGCGATCGCTTCGGTACGCAGGCTGATGCGCTTCAGGCGCTCGATGTCGATGCTGCCGGTGATCTGTTCGGCGAAGGTGGCCAGCCCTTCCTGGGTGGCCGTCACCCGCGGCGACGACAACGCCAGGCTGGGCAACACGGGTTGTTCGCGGCCATTCAATGCGGTCAGCGAATGCACCAGCGCTTCGTGGTGGAACAGCTGCGCGCGGTCGTAGGCGCTGAAGCGCGCACTGGTGCGCAGCCGGATGCGGGTCGGGCCGGCAGCGGCCTTGGACACCAGTTCCGGGTCGAGCTGCACCTGGATGATGCGCGATTCGAAGAACGCATCCAGATCATTCTGCAGCTGCAGCTGCAGGGCGATGGCCGAGACCGGCACCTGCTCTTCCGGCGCCAGCAGTTCGTGGTCCAGTTCGGCGGCAATCTGTATGAAGTGGCGCGCCGCTTCGCGCGTGCTCGGGCCATTGCCCGGCAGTGGCTGCTCGGGGGCGCCGAACAGCTGCACCGAACAGGTATCAACGGCGGCGGTGCCCAGCCCTTCCAGCAGCTGCGCGGCCAGGTCCCAGCTCTGCGCTGACTGCCGCACGTAGTGGCCCAGCGGATGAGTGTCGTCGCAGTCGACGGCGATCGAGGCCAGCGCGCGACGTTCTTCGCTGAAGTCCAGCCGTGGGTAATCCACCTTCGGCAGCACCGGCTGGCCACGTGCCACGCTGTCCAGGAACGGTGCCTGCACCGTTGCCGGCCAACTGGTCAGGCCCAGCAGGCGGATGCCTCCCACGGCCTCGACCAGGCGCGCATCGAGCGCTGCATGGTGGGCCACGTCACGGTCCAGCGTCGCAGTCGGTTCCATGCGCGGACTATAGCGCCCTGCCATGTCCGGCGCTGCGCGCCACCGCCCGAGCGTTGGCTCGGGCGCTACAGGGTGTCCCGGGATGCATCTCTTGTAGAGCCGAGCCCACGCTCGGCTGCACTGTCAGCGCCTACGCGGCTTGCCGGCCGGGCGGAACTGCTGGCCCTTGCCCTTCTTGCCGCCGCGCTCCTGCGCGGTTTCGGCCTGGCGTACCGCCAGCTTGGCGGCAGCGGCCGCCACTTCTTCCTTCAGCTTGAAGTAGTTCAGCAGCCGGCTCTCTTCGATCTCGCCGGCCTCGATCGCCGCCCGTACCGCACAGCCCGGTTCCTGGTGATGCGAGCAGTCGCGGAACCGGCACTGTTCGGCCAGCGCTTCAATATCGGCGAAGCCACCTTCGGACAGCGTCTCTTCACCGGTCGGCTTCAGCTCGCGCATGCCGGGGGTGTCGATCAGGCAGGCGCCGGTCGGCAGCGGCATCAGCGCGCGATGGGTGGTGGTGTGGCGGCCGCGCGAATCGTTCGCGCGCACCGCGTTGGTCTTCATCCGCTGCTCGCCGAGCAGGGTGTTGGTCAGCGTGGACTTGCCGGCACCTGAGGAGCCGACCAGCACCACCGTGCGGCCCGGGCCCAGCCAAGGTTGCAGCACCGCCACGCTGTCGGCATCCAGACCGTTGATCGCATGCAGGGCGATACCCTGCATCTCCAGCTCTTCCAGCACTGCCAGTGCGTCCTCGCTGTATTCGGTCTGGTCGGCCTTGGTCAGCACCACCACCGGTTCGGCACCGCCACCGCCGACCAGCAGCAGGTAGCGCTCGATGCGGCGCGGATTGAAGTCGGCATCCAGGCCGCAGACGATGAACACCGTGTCGATGTTGGCCGCGATCACCTGCTGGTGGTAGTGCTCACCGGCGGCGCCTCGCTTGATCGCGGTGCGGCGTGGCAGCAGCGCGACGATGCGGATGCCGTCCAGCAGCACCCAGTCACCCACCGCCGGTCGTTCATGGCTGGGGAAGCGCGGGCGCTGCCATTCCGGCAGCGACTCGGCCTTGATCGACGCATCCGGGCCATCGGCCACCACGTAGTGGGTGCGGTGCTGTTCGATCACCCGCGCCGGGCGGGCCTGCGGATGTGCGGCCATCGCGGCCTGCCAGTCGGCCTGCTGCGCCGGGCCCGGCCAGGGCCAGCCAATGGTCTGCAGGGCGATGAAATCGGGGGTCTGGGTCATCGCCGCCATTCTACCTGTGCCGGCGCCCTGCCAGCCCAGCAATGACGGGCCCGGCGCCCTTGCCATGCATTGCAGCAATTCCGGTAGGATGGAAGCCCCATGCCTTTTGACGGCCCAGCTCCCATGTCCACCAACTCGCCCAAGCCCCTGGCCATCCGCGAGCGCCTTTCCGAAGTGCGCTACGAAATCCGCGGAGAACTGGCGCGGCGAGCCCGGGAGCTGGAGGCGCAGGGCCGCAAGCTGATCAAGCTCAACATCGGCAATCCGGGCGCTTTCGGTTTCCGCGCGCCGGAGCACCTGCAGCGTGCGATCGCCGACGACATGGGCCGCACCGACCCGTACACCCATCAGCAGGGCCTGCCGGTGGCGCGCGAGGCCATCGCCGGTTACTACGCCCGTCGTGGCGCACCGGATGCGCACCCGGACCGCGTGTTCGTCGGCAATGGCGTCAGCGAGCTGATCGACCTGTCGCTGCGCGCGCTGCTCAACCCGGGCGATGAAGTGCTGGTGCCCTCGCCGGACTACCCGCTGTGGTCGGCCTCGACCATCCTCAACGATGGCCGCCCGGTGTACTACCGCTGCGCTGCCGAGAACGGCTTCCAGCCGGACCCGAGCGAAATCGAGACGCTGGTGTCGTCGCGCACCCGTGCCATCGTGCTGATCAACCCGAACAACCCCAGCGGCGCCAGCTACCCGCGCGAACTGCTGGAGCGCGTGGTCGAGATCGCACGACGCCACAACCTGCTGTTGCTGGTCGATGAGATCTACGACCAGATCCTGTACGACGACGCGGTGTTCCAGCCGGTCGCGCCGCTGGCCGGTGATCATCCGTGCCTGACCTTCAGCGGCCTGAGCAAGGTGCACCGTGCCTGCGGCTGGCGCGTGGGCTGGGCCCACCTCAGCGGCGACGACGCGCGCCTGGGCGACTTCCGCGCCGCGCTGGACCTGCTCGGCGCGCTGCGCCTGTGCGCCAACGTGCCGGGCCAGTACGCCATCGAAGCCGCGGTGAACGGCCCGGACACCATTTCCGAACTGTGCACGCCGGGCGGCCGCCTGTATGAAACCCGCCGCGCGGTGATCGAGGCCTGCGAAGCCAGCGAGCACCTGTCGCTGGTCGCGCCGGCCGGTGCGCTGTACGCGTTCCCGGCCGTGGTCGGTGCCGCCGCCAAGGGCTTCGACGACCACAACTTCGCGCTGGACCTGATGAACAACGAAGGCGTGCTGGTGGTACCGGGTTCCAGCTTCAACGTGCCCTACCGCCATCATTTCCGCGTGACCCTGCTGCCGGAAGCCTCGGTGATGCGCGATGTGTTCGCGCGCATCGACCGCGTGCTGGCCCGCCGTGCCGAGGACGCAACCAAGGTCGTGCCGCTGAAGCCACGCCGTTCGGTAGCGTGAGCCGTGGCGCTGTCCTATCTGGCGCTGGGTGATTCGTACACCATCGGTGAAGCGGTTGCGGTCGAAGGCCGCTGGCCGCACCAGCTGGCCGCCGCGCTGCGTACGCAGGGCATCGACCTGTCCGACCCGCAGACCATTGCGACCACCGGCTGGACCACCGACGAGCTTGACGCCGGTATCGACGTAGCTGCACCGCAGGGCCCGTTCGACTTCGTCAGTCTGCTGATCGGCGTCAACAACCAGTACCGCGGGCGCCCGCTGGACGAATACCGCAACCAGTTCCAGGCCCTGCTGCAGCGGGCAATCGGCTTCGCGGGCGGTGATGCTGGCCGCGTGCTGGTGCTGTCCTTCCCCGATTGGGGTGCGACCCCGTTCGGCGCCGGCAGCGGCCGCGACCTGGCCGCGATCGAGATCGAGACCGACGAGTTCAATGCCGCCGCCGAGGTGATCAGTACCCGGCACGGTGTGGCCTTCGTCGACATCACCGACATCAGCCGCGCACAGGGCGAAGACCCGACGATGATCGCCGAGGATGGCCTGCACCCTTCGGCGCGGATGTACGCGCTGTGGAGCAAGCGGGCGTTGCCGGTGGCCGCGCACCTGCTCGGCGCAGCGGACTGAGACGATGGGCGGCTTGCCACGGACTGGCACGCCGCTGCCCTGCACTGCACTGACGAACGCACAGGCGCGTTCCATTGCCGAGGCATTCCGCCCGGTACGGGTCTGGGGCAACCGCAGCGATTACTTCTATACCCGCAGCAAGCTCGGCAGCGATCCCCTGTACGGCGGCGCGCTGCAGCAGCTTCCCGATGACGGGCAGCCGGTATTGGACCTGGGCTGCGGGCTGGGGTTGTTTGCCCACGTGCTGCGCCAGCGCGGCGACACCCGGCGCTACCTCGGTGTGGACCTGGATGCCGCCAAGATCGCACGCGCCCGGCGTGCTGCCACCCAGCTTGACGATGTGCACTTCGATTGTCTGGACCTGCAGGCGCCGCTGCCGGCCCGGGCCGGGCACGTATTGCTGCTGGATGTGCTGCAATACCTGGAAGCGGGTGCGCAGCAGGCGCTGCTGCGCGCCGCCAGTGCGCGTGTTGCCCGCGGTGGGCGCCTGCTGCTGCGTACGCCCCTCGCCACCGGCGATGGCCGCGACCGCACCACGCGGGTGGCCGACCGGCTGGCCTGGCTGGTCGGCTGGATGGACACGCGACCCTGCCACTACCCCGATCCGAACGTGCTGCAGGCGACGCTGAGCGAAGCCGGATTGCAGGTGACGGCACCGCGCCCTCTGCATGGACGCACGCCGTTCAACAGCTGGTTGCTGGTGGCCGAACGCCCCGCGTTGTAGGGCCAAGCGCAGCATGTGCCAGCGCTGCGCGCCGCCGTCCGAGCATCGGCTCGGGCGCTACTGGATGATCGCCACCCCTTGTAGAGCCGAGCCCATGCTCGGCTGCCCTGCGACGTCTTCCGGTGCTGCGCGCCGCCGTCCGAACATCGGCTCGGGCGCTGCAGGATGGTCGCCACCCCTTGTAGAGCCGAGCCCATGCTCGGCTGCCCTGCGACGTCTTCCAGCGCTGCGCGCCGCCGTCCGAACATCGGCTCGGGCGCTGCAGGATGGTCGCCAACCCTTGTAGCGCCGAGCCAATGCTCGGCTGTTCTACACCACCAGGGCTCGCCGTCACGGGACCGGCAGCTGCGCCTTCAATCCACGCTCGTCCAGCGCCTGCAGCACGCGCTCGATGATCTCCAGGTTGTGGCCGTGTGCGGCCCCCTCATGCAGCAGCACGATGGCGCCCGGACGCAGGTCCGGCAGCAGGCGGTCGAGCACGCCCTGCGTGGTGCAGCCGACCCCGTCGTAGCCGCGCGCGCTCCAGCCCACCCGGACCAGACCCAACCGCTGCAGCACCGGTGCCACGAACGGGTTGGTCATGCCCACCACCGAGCGGTACCAGCGCACCGGTTGGCCCCCCAAGGCCTGCAGCGCGTGCTGGCAACCTTCGATCTCGGCGCGCATCGCGGCTGGGCCCAGCCGCCAGAAACGCGCCTGCGGGTGGCTGTGGCTGTGGTTGCCCAGGTCGTGGCCGCGGTGCAGGATCTCGGCCACCAGTTCCGGCTGCGCCAGCGCACGTTCCCCCACCAGGAAGAAGGTGGCACGGGCCTGGTGGCGGTCCAACAGGTCGAGCACGGCGCGGGTTTCCGGGCTGGGGCCGTCATCGATGGTCAACCAGACGCTGTTGCCGGCATCCGGCACCCGGCTCAGCACCGGTGCATAGAAACGGCTGTTGGGCAGGAATACCGGCACCACGAACAGCGCATGGCTGGCCACCAGCAGCGGCAGGCCCCACTGCCAGCCGGCCAGCGCCCAGGCCAGGATCACGGCCAGCTGCGACGCCACCAGCCAGGGCAGCCAGCGCCAGGGGCGTGCCGGGATGCGATGCAATGTTCCTGCGCTGCTCATCCCCCATGATGCCATGGGGGTTAGAATTGATGATTCGAATTCCCGGAACCCCGACGTCCATGTCCCTCGATCCCGCCCTGCGTTCGCGCATCGAATCCATCCTCAACGCCAACCGCGTCGTGCTGTTCATGAAGGGCCAGCCGTCGATGCCGCAGTGTGGTTTCTCGGCCAAGGCCGTGGGCGCCCTGCAGGACCTCGGCGTCGAGTTCGCCCACGTCAACGTGCTGGCCGATCAGGAAATCCGTGAAGGCATCAAGGCCTACGGCGACTGGCCGACCATCCCGCAGCTGTACATCGACGGCGAACTGGTCGGCGGCAGCGACATCGTGCTGCAGATGGCGGCCAGCGGCGAGCTGAGCAGCGTGCTGGGTCTGGCCGCACCGGACCGCACCCCGCCGAGCATCACCGTGACCCCGGCCGCCGTGGAAATGCTCAAAGGCGCGCTGGCCGACGCCCCGGGCGCCGCCCTGCAGCTGAGCATCGACGCCGGCTTCCAGCCGAACTTCCAGCTGGCCCCGCACGATGAAGGCGCCATCGCCGCCGAGTCCAACGGCCTGCGCGTGCAGTTCGACCTGGCCAGCGCCCGTCGCGCCAACGGCATCACCATCGACTGGGTGGACGACATCCGCGGCAAGGGCCTGGCCATCGACAACCCGAATGCGCCCAAGCCGGTGCAGGAAATCAGCGTGCGTGATGCCGACGACCTGGTGCGTGCCGGCAACATCACCCTGGTGGACGTGCGCCCGGCCGACGAGCGTGAGATCGCCGCAGTGGGCGTGCCGTTCAAGACCTTCGACGGCAACGGCCGTGCCGCGCTGGAAGCCCTGCCGAAGGACACCGCGCTGGCCTTCATGTGCCATCACGGTGGCCGCAGCGCGCAGGCCGCCGAGCAGTTCCGCGCCCTGGGCTTCACCAAGGTGTTCAACGTCACCGGCGGCATCAATGCCTGGTCGGAAGACGTGGACAACGGCGTGCCGAAGTACTGATCGGCACTGAAAAAGGGGACGGAGGGGATTAAGTCGTTTATGGCACAAACGACTTAATCCCCTCCGTCCCCTTTTTCTTAGCCGGCAAATCCGCCTTCGGCCAGGTAATCGAGTTCTTCCGGCGAGGGAATGCGGCCGAGCACGGCATTGCGATGCGGGAAACGGCCGAAGCGACGGATGATGTCGCGGTGCAGTTCGGCGTACTGCAGGTATTCCTTGTCACCCAGCACATCGAACATCGCCACCGAACGGTCCTGGTCCAGCGGATCCTCGGAGTGCTCGAACGGCAGGTAGATGAAGGCACGCAGCTTCGGTACCAGCTGCAGGTCCAGCCCTTCCTCGATCGCGCGCATGGCGTAATGCCGCGCCAGGCCATCGGTGGCATAGGAGTGGGCGGTACCGCGGAAGCAGTTGCGCGGGAACTGGTCCAGCAGCAGCATCAACGCCAGCGCGCCTTCGGCACTGCCCAGCCAATGCTCGCGCGCGCGCGACGCCGCAGCGTAATGTTCATCCAGGAACAATCCGCGGAACTGCGCGTCGAAGGCATCGTCGCGGGTGAACCACTTCGCAGGGCCCGCTTCCTTCCAGAAATCCACCACTTGCGCGGCAACGTCCATCACCTACTCCCCAGGGCCGGCGCGCCGCGCCAGGCCATCATCATCATTCGTCGAAGCGCAGGTGGCGGACCGACTTGCCGTTGCGCCGGATAAGCTTAAGCGCCTCGATACCGATCTGGATATGGTTTTCCACGAACTGGGAGCTGACCTTGGCGTCGGAGGCCTCGGTCTTGACCCCGTCGGGGATCATCGGCTGGTCCGAGACCAGCAGCAGCGCGCCGCTGGGGATGTGGTTGGCGAAGCCGGCGGCGAACACGGTGGCCGTTTCCATGTCGATGGCCATGCAGCGCATCGCCCGCAGCCGTTCCTTGAAGGCCTCGTCGTGTTCCCAGACCCGGCGGTTGGTGGTGTAGACGGTGCCGGTCCAGTAGTCGTGGCCGAGATCGCGGATCATGGTCGAGACCGCACGCTGCAGTGCGAACGCCGGCAGCGCCGGCACTTCCGGCGGCAGGTAGTCGCCCGAGGTGCCCTCGCCCCGGATCGCAGCGATCGGCAGCACCAGGTCGCCCAGCTGGTTCTTGCGCTTGAGGCCACCGCACTTGCCCAGGAACAGCACTGCCTTGGGCATCACCGCCGACAGCAGGTCCATGATGATCGCGGCATTGGGGCTGCCCATGCCGAAGTTGATCATGGTGATGCCATCGATGGTGGCACTGGCCATCGGCCGGTCCAGGCCGATGATGGGCGCCCCGGTCAGCTCGGAAAAGGTATGCAGGTAGCCGCCGAAGTTGGTCAGCAGGATGTGCTGGCCGAACTGGTCCAGGGGCACGCCGGTGTAGCGCGGCAGCCAGTTGTCGACGATTTCCTGCTTGCTCTTCATGGCCAGTCCGGTACGGCGGGGGACCGGCTATTTTCAGGCACCCGGCCGGTGCCGTCGAGCCACCGTCGGCAGGCCTGTGAAGAAGGTCACTTGGCAAGCCCGCCGCCTCCGGGCTAGCGTCGAAGATTGGACCGGACTGCAAGGGGAACTGCATGGCATCGACGTTGTTGCGCGCCGGGGTAGCCCTGGCACTGCTCTCATTGAGCACGGCTCCGGCGGTGGGCGCCTCGCGCTTCGTCGCCGATCCCTACCCCAGCACCTACCAGGCGCATCCCGATGCGCCGGTACTGATCCAGAACGCCACTGTGCTGACCGGCACCGGCCAGCGCCTGGACAATGCCGACGTGCTGCTGCGCGAGGGCCGTATCGTTGCCGTCGGGCCCCAGCTGCAGGCCGACGACGGCGTCACCCGCATCGATGCACAGGGCAAGTGGGTCACCCCCGGGCTGATCGACGTGCACTCGCACCTGGGCGTGTACCCCAGCCCCGGCGTCGGCGCGCA
Source organism: Stenotrophomonas sp. GD03654 (assembly GCF_029845105.1). Lineage (NCBI taxonomy): Bacteria > Pseudomonadati > Pseudomonadota > Gammaproteobacteria > Lysobacterales > Lysobacteraceae > Stenotrophomonas > Stenotrophomonas sp. GD03654. The sequence goes on from NZ_JAOCLC010000064.1 coordinate 9,329, forward strand.
CAGCGACGGCAACGAGATGACCGCGCCGGTCACCGCCAACGTCTGGGCCGAACACTCGGTGTGGCCGCAGGACCCCGGCTTCGCCACCGCACTGGCCGGCGGCGTGACCAGCATGCAGGTGCTGCCCGGCTCGGCCAACCTGGTGGGTGGCCGCGGCGTGACCCTGAAGAACGTCCCGGCCGTCACCTACCAGGCGATGAAGTTCCCCGGGGCACCCTGGGGCCTGAAAATGGCCTGCGGCGAGAACCCCAAGCGGGTCTATGGCGAAGGCAAGGGCGTGACCCCGGCCACGCGCATGGGCAACGTGGCCGGCTATCGTGCCGCCTTCATCGATGCCGCCGACTACATCGCCAAGAACAAGCCGAAGCCGGCCAAGCGCAAGGGCTGGTTCGGCAGCGACAAGGGCGACAGCGCCGGTGATGCCGGCGGCAAGCGCGATCTCAAACTGGATACGCTGGCCGGCGCCATCGAAGGCGACATCCGCGTGCACATCCACTGCTACCGCGCCGACGAGATGGCCACCATGCTCGACCTCGCCAAGGAATTCGGCTTCAAGGTGGCCGCCTTCCACCACGGCGTGGAGGCCTACAAGCTGGCCGACCGGCTGGCCGCCGACGGCGTCTGCGGCGCACTCTGGGCCGACTGGTGGGGTTTCAAGATGGAAGCCTTCGATGGCATTCCGGAGAACATCGCGCTGGTCGACCGGCCGAAGAACAGCTGCGCCATCGTCCATTCCGATTCACCCGAAGGCATCCAGCGCCTGAACCAGGAAGCGGCCAAGGTGATGGCGTCCGCGCGACGCGCGCGCATGCCGGAGATCACGCCCGAGCACGCCATCACGTGGATGACCGCCAACGCCGCCAAGGCGCTGGGCATCGAAGGGCAGACCGGCACCCTGGAAGCCGGCAAGATGGCCGATGTGGTGGTCTGGAACGGCAACCCGTTCAGTTCGTATGCGCTGGCCGAGCAGGTCTTCATTGATGGCCGCAGGTTGTACGACCGCAGTGCACCGGCGGCGACGCCGCGTTCCGATTTCCAGCTTGGCCAGGAGGTGCGCTGATGGTGGCGCTCAAGCAGTTGGTGCAGTCTGCCGCGAAGGGCAGCCGGGCATGGCTCGGTTCTACGGTCATGGCATTGTCTTGCATCTGCGCATCCGCGCAGGCACAGGAGCTGCTGGTGCGCAACGCCACGGTGCATACCGCCAGCGCGCGCGGCAGCCTGCAGAACGCCGATGTACTCGTGCAGGGCGGCATCATCCGCGCGGTGGGCAGCGGGCTGTCGGCACCGGCTGGCGCAACCGTGGTGGAGGCCAATGGCCGCCCGCTGACACCGGCGCTGTTCGGTGGCATCACCGAGACCGGGATCGAGGAGGTCCTGGTTGAAACCAGTACCGTCGACAGCTCGCTGAAAATGAGCGATCAGCCATTGCGACCCGAGTTCGACGTGACCCTGGCCTACAACCCGGCCTCGGTACTGATTCCGGTGACGCGCCTGGAAGGCATCGGCTTCACCGCACTCGGCGCGACCCCGGGCGGTGGCTTCGTCGCCGGCCAGGGCGGTGTGATGCGACTCGATGGCAGCATCGACCCGATCGGCCCGCGTGCCCTGTTCCTGCGCATCGGCGCGGCAGCCTCCGAACTGACCGGGCATTCACGCGCCGCGCAATGGATGCTGTTGCAGCAGATGATCGACGAAGCACGCGGACAGGTGGCTGCGGACTCGCCGCACGCACTGCTGACGCCGGCCGGGCGTCGCGCACTCAGCCGCTACCTGGCCGGCCAGGGCCGCATCGTGGTGGAAGTGGACCGTGCCGCCGACATCCGCCAGCTGCTGCGCTGGGCCGCCCGCGAGAAAGTGAAGATCGCCATCTCCGGCGCCAGCGAAGCCTGGCAGGTGGCCCCGGAACTGGCCGCTGCGCACGTGCCGGTGTTCGTCGACGTACTGTCCAATCTGCCCGCCAGCTTCGACCAGATCGGTGCCACCCTGGAAAACGCTGCGCGCCTGCAGCGTGCCGGCGTAGCGGTCTCCTTCGTGCAGCGCGGCGACGCCAGCCACAATGCACGCAAGATGCGCCAGCTGGCCGGCAATGCGGTGGCCAATGGCCTGCCCTGGGCCGATGGCCTGGCCGGCCTGACCCGGGTACCGGCGCAGGCGTTCGGCGTGGCCGACCAGATTGGCAGCATCGAACCCGGCAAGCGTGCCGACCTGGTGCTGTGGGAAGGCGACCCGCTGGACGTGGCGCACTATGCAGAGCAGGTCTGGCTGGGTGGTCGTGCAATGCCGATGCGCTCACGGCAGACCGAACTGCGCGACCGCTACCTGCAGCGCAACGCGCAGCCCTGACCGCACACGAGGACACACCGATGGCCACACTGCGCTGGTATTTCGATTTCATCTCGCCCTATTCCTACCTGCATTGGCAGAAGCTGAAGCAGCTGCCGCAGTTCGCGCAGATCCAGACCGTGCCGATCGCCTTCGGTGCGGTGCTGCACCACCTGGGCAACCTCGGACCCGCGGAGATTCCGGCCAAGCGGCGCTTCATCTACCGCCAGCTGCTGTGGACCGCGCAGACCGAGGGCACGCCGCTGCGCTTCCCGCCGGGTCATCCGTTCAACCCGTTGTCCGCCCTGCGCCTGTGCCTGGCCGCTGGCGCCGGCACGCAAGCGGTGGACGTGCTGTTCGACTGGATCTGGCGCGAAGGCCACGCGGGCGACAGCCCTGAGGCCCTGCGCGAACCGGCCGCGCGGCTGGGTATCGAGGATGTCGCCAGTGCCATCGCCGACCCGGCGGTGAAGGAGCAGCTGCGGCGCAACACCGAGGCCGCAATTGGCACCGGGGTGTTCGGTGTGCCGACCCTGGCGATCGACGGGGAACTGTTCTGGGGCAACGATGCGCATCCGCTGATGGCCGCGGTACTGGCCGATCCGGGCCTGCTGCAGCAACCCGAATGGCAGCGTCTGGCCAGCCTGCCGGTGGCAGTCCAGCGCAGCCGCTGAGCGGGGCGTGGCGCGTTTCCCTCGCGCGCCACGGCAGATTTTGAGATAGATTTCACGTTTCCGAACCTACTACCGCCCTGGAGGGGGAGCCGCGGATGCGCATCGGAATCGTCGTCGACTCGGCCTGCGACCTGCCGCAGGCCTTCATTGCCGAGCACAACATCGTGCTGCTGCCGATCACCGTACGGATCGGCGAAGCCGTGCTGGCCGATCATCGCGATGAGCAGGCCACCCTGAGTTTCCTGCACGCGCATGTGGCCGAACATGGCGCCGAGGCGGAGACCATCCCCTTCAGCGTCAACCAGATCCGCGACCTGTTCCTGCAGCAGCTGGTGATCGATTACGACCACGTGTTCTGCATGACCATCACCAAGACCCGCAGCCCGATCCACGACAACGCGCTGCAGGCCAGCTTCGCCATCCTCAACGACTACAAACCGGTGCGTCAGGCAGCGGGCTACAACTCGCCGTTCGCGCTGCGCGTGCTCGATACCCAGAACCTGTTCGCTGCCCAGGCGGTAACGGCGGTGGAAGCGGTGCGCCTGCGCGACAGCAACGCCAGCGTGCAGCAGATCCGCGAACGATTGGAGGAACTGGCGGGCAACGTGCATGGCTACATGGTTACCCGCGACCTGTACTACATGCGCGCACGTGCGCGGCACAAGGGTGACCGCAGTGTCGGCCTGCTCAGTGCAGCGCTGGGAAGCGCACTGGACATCAAGCCGGTGCTGCATGGCTACCGCGGCGAGACCGGGCCGGTGGCCAAGATCAAGGGCTTCGACAACGCCGTGCAGAAGCTGTTCGCGGTGGTCGGCCAACGTGTGCGTGCCGGGCTGATGACACCGACGGTGTGCGTCAGCTACGGCGGCGAACTGGACGAGCTGCGCACCCTGCCCGGCTATGCACAGATGAAGGAGGTCTGCGCCGCCCACGGCGTGACCGTGTACGAATCGGTGATGAGCCTGACCGGCATGGTCAACGTCGGCAAGGGCGCGGTCACCGTGGGCTTCGCCGATGGGCCACATCGGTTCGAATGAGCGCCGGCCACGGCCGGATTCTGCACATCGATTCCACCGCGGTTGTGCCAGTCTTGCCGCACTTCAAGGAGAACTCCATGCCTGCGCAGTACCACATCAGCCTGCCCGACCCGTCCAAGGCCCGCGGCAACGATCCTGACCTGTCCTTCCATTCGCAGGGCGCCGCCGGTTTCGCCGAAGAACTGCAGGACGCCCTGCGCAGCGGCACGCTGTTCGAGCGCTGGAAGGCCAAGCAGCCCGACCCGGACGCGGTGGAACCGCAGTGGGGCGTGACCGACCCGGACGCCACCGTGACCGGCGAGCAGAAGGACCTGCGCATCAACCTGGTCGCCACCACCCGCATCGACAGTGACGTGTTCAAGCAGCGCCTGCGCCTGCTGGCCGGCAGCCACTGGGAACTGCGCGACGTGCGTTGAGGCTTGGATCTGGTAGTTGCCAACCTTGGTTGGCGCTTCTCGTTCGGCGCTACCGCGATCCATGCAACATCCGGTGGCGCCGGGCCATGCCCGGGGGCCGTCGCACAAGCTCGACGGTACCTGGCACACGCTGCTATCGTGCCGCCGCCAACAGCGGATGCACGGATTGCACATGGACCCCAAGCTGAAAGCCCTCATCGGGCAGACCAACCTGTCCGACCTGCTGCCTCAGGCACCGCAGGAAGTGGATCTTCAGCAACCGGTGGCCCCACCTGAACCGGCCAAGCCGCAGCCTGCTCGCTCGACCAGCGATGCGCTGCAGGTGCATTTCGGCGGCACCGACATGGTTGGCAAGTTGGCCAACGCTCCCACAAGCAGGCGAGTGAAGATCTTCGCGATGATCCTGCTGGGTGGCCCGACGATCGTGTTCGGCCTGCTCCTGCTCTCGATGGTCTGGACAGACCCGGCGAAGCCGGTTTTCGCACGTGTCTGCGGCACGCTGATATCGGCGATGTTGATCGGTATCTGGCCCTATCTACTATTCCGCAAACGGGAAAGATCCCAGGCCTGAGCAGCCGGCATCCCCCCCCGGATCGGGCGGCGTTTCAACCACCTCCGGCCACTACCCAGCGCGACCTCACGGTCCAGCGTGATGCGCTGGGTGATCGGAACTTCCAGCAGGTCGATTCTGCGCGACCACGGCGCGATGCAGTCCGGCGGCAATGCGCCCTCAGCGCGTTACGGACAGATCCGGATCAGCAATCCATCCTGCCGTGCGCGCTGCCTTCGTCGTCGAGCACGTGCGCATGCAGGATCACCTGGTTGCGACCGGCCCGCTTGGCGGCATACAGGCCGGCATCGGCATCCGCCAGCAACTGATCGGCGCTGGCCAGAGCCGGCGGGTGCAGGTAGCCCACGCCGATGCTGATACTGACCGACCCCTGCGGCAACGGCAGCGCTTCCACTGCCTCACGCAGCCGCTCGGCCAGCGCCAGCACGCCCGACAACGGGCTTCCGGGCACGATGACGGCGAATTCCTCACCGCCATAACGCGCAACGCTGTCACCACCGCGACCGGCTATGGCTTTCAGCACCCCGGCCACCGCCTGCAGGCAACGATCACCGGCCGGATGGCCGTGCTGGTCGTTGAAGGCCTTGAAGTGGTCGATATCCACCAGCAGCAGACCCAGTTCAGTGCCGCTGCGTCGCGCACGATTCCACTCGGCCATCAGCCGCGCATCGAATTCACGGCGGTTGGCCACACCCGTCAGACCGTCCTGCCGCGCCAATTGATCCAGCGCCGCTTGGCGCTCCAGCAGATCCGCCTGGAGCAGGACGCTGCGCAGGCCGAAACCCAAGGTAGCTACGACGAAGCCCGCCACCGCCAACGGCCGCGCATGATCAACCACCAGCGTGCCGACCACCAGCAGCAGCAAGGGCAGGATGATCGGACCGGCGGCCTGCACCGTCCGCGCCAGCCGCGGGTGCGGCGTTGTGCCTGCGTCCGGCGCCGTGTCCAGCGTCAGGCAGGCGATCAGCAGGAAAGGTATGTCGATCACCAGATCGTTGAACGCACCGAATGCATCGTCGGATGTGTAATGGTTGATGTAGTAGGCCACCAGCAGATAGGCCATCGCGTACAGCGCCAGTGCGCGGAAGAACCTGCGCCGTTCGGGCACGTCGCCGGCCAGCCAGCGCACCACGGCGAATCCGGCAATACACAGGTTCTGGATATCGAACATGCGTTGCATGTTGGACAATGCGTGGTCGTCGATGTCCACGCGGGCGGCGAACGACTGCGCATGCACGAAGAACAGCACGCCAAGCAGCGCCGCCATCGCCGCATCGATCAGGCTGATGCTGACCCGCTCCCGGCGCGCCCGGGCCAGGATGAACACCAGCGGCACACCGTACAGCACGTACAGGAACAGGCTTGCCCGCGGAGTGAAATCGGCGCGGCCGGCGCCCAGCGCGTCGATCATGTTGAACGCCATGCCGCCGGCCCACAGCAGCAGCGCCAACGCGGTGGCCCGCCAGCCCAGCGCCGCCCGGTCGCGGCGGGCCCGCCACAGGCAGGCGACCGCAGCCAGCAGCGGCGCGCCGGTCAGGAAAACGAAGGAGCCTACCCCGGCGGGGCCAGGCCACAGGGCCAGCACCAGGCCATGGCACAGCACATACAGCAGCGCCAGCACTACCGGCATGCATACCCCCGATCCGCAAGGCCGTCTGCGCGCACGATAGCGCGCCGGCACGCCACAGCGGCGTGATCCACTGCGGCAAAACGACACTCCGAGTGCACCGCGATGGTAGTGCCGGCCGCTGGCCGGCAAACCCGGGGAATCACAGGACCGCAGGTTGCCTGCCAGCGGCCGTCGCTACCGGAACGCCCTCAGCCCTGCAGGGCGCGGGCGTGGTGAGCGATATGCTCGCCAATGAAGCTGGCGATGAAGTAGTAGCTGTGGTCGTAACCGGGCTGCAGGCGCAGGGTCAGTGGATGGCCGGCGGCATCACAGGCCTGCTGCAGGCGCTGCGGCTGCAGCTGGGTCTGCAGGAATTCGTCCGCCTCGCCCTGGTCGACCAGCAACGGCAGCCGCTCGCTGGCCGCCGCAATCAGTTCGCAGGCGTCCCATTGCGCCCAGTCGGCCAGGTTGTCACCCAGATAGGCAGTGAATGCCTTCTGGCCCCACGGCACGTGGCTGGGTGCAACGATCGGCGAGAACGACGACACGCTGCGGTAGCGCCCCGGGTTGCGCAGCGCGATCACCAGCGCACCATGGCCGCCCATCGAATGGCCGCTGATGCCACGCGCATCGGTGGCCGGGAAATTCGCCTCGATCAGCGCCGGCAGTTCCTGCGCCACATAGTCGTGCATGCGGTAGTGCTTCGCCCACGGTGCACGGGTGGCATTGAGGTAGAACCCGGCACCCTTGCCGATGTCGTAGCCTTCGGCATCGGACACGTCATCACCGCGCGGGCTGGTATCAGGCGCAACGATGATCACACCGTGTTCGGCGGCGTAGCGCTGTGCGCCGGCCTTGGTGATGAAGTTCTGCTCGGTGCAGGTCAGGCCGCTCAGCCAGTACAGCACCGGCAGCTTCTGTGTTTCCGCCTGCGGTGGCAGGTACACGGCGAACTGCATGTCGCAGCCCAGCGTGGTGGAATGATGGCGGTAAACGTCCTGCCAGCCGCCAAAACATGCGCGGTGTTCAATGCGTTCCATGGTGCTCTCCTGCGCGGCGCGTCAGCGCACGCGTGCTTCTGGTAGATGCCGACCTTGGTCGGCTTATCCACGCCCGGCGTGGATGCCTTGGTTGATCCGTTCATCCAGCTGCGCCAACAGGCGCAGCAAGGGTTCGACACCGGGCTGGCCGTCCAGGTTGCGATACGCCGCGACCGCCACGTTGCTGCGCGGTGGCCATTGGCCATCAGCGCGGGCTTCGTGCAGGCGCGGCAGGAACACCTGCGCCAGCCAGTGCTCGAACGGCATTTCATCGATGCCGAAGGGTGAGTCCACCGCGCGCGGCGGACCCACGTCGCCCTCGACCCAGCCCAGTGCACGCAGGGCCTGCTCGATCGGATCGACCAAAGCCGCGCGAGGATCGTCCGCACGCGGCCCGCGCAGGGCATCGAACCAGCTCACGCCGCGCCTCAGTAATGGACCACCGAACGGATCGACTTGCCTTCGTGCATCAGGTCGAAGGCGTCGTTGATCTTGTCCAGGTCCATGGTGTGGGTGACGAACGGGGCCAGTTCGATATCGCCCTTCATCGCGTCCTCGACCATGCCCGGCAACTGGCTGCGGCCCTTCACGCCACCGAAGGCCGTGCCCATCCACTTGCGGCCGGTCACCAGCTGGAACGGACGGGTGGAGATCTCCTGGCCCGAACCGGCCACGCCGATCACCACGCTCTGGCCCCAACCACGGTGCGCGCATTCCAGCGCCGCGCGCATCACGTTGACGTTGCCGATGCACTCGAAGCTGTGGTCCACGCCCCAGGTGGTCATTTCAACGATGACCTGCTGGATCGGCTTGTCGAAGTCTTTCGGGTTGATGCAGTCGGTGGCGCCGAATTCGCGCGCCAGCTCGAACTTGGACGGGTTGGTGTCCACCGCGATGATGCGGCCGGCCTTGGCCTGGCGCGCACCCTGGATCACCGCCAGGCCGATGCCACCGAGGCCGAACACGGCCACGCTGTCGCCTTCCTGCACCTTGGCGGTGTTGTGCACCGCGCCGATGCCGGTGGTGACGCCACAGCCGAGCAGACAGACGTGCTCCGGGTTGGCGTCCGGGTTGATCTTGGCCAGCGAGACTTCGGCCACCACGGTGTACTCGCTGAAGGTCGAGCAGCCCATGTAGTGGTACAGCGGCTCACCGTTGTAGCTGAAGCGGCTGGTGCCATCCGGCATCACGCCCTTGCCCTGGGTAGCGCGCACCGAAACGCACAGGTTGGTCTTGCCGCTCTTGCAGAACAGGCACTCACCGCACTCGGCGGTGTACAGCGGAATCACGTGGTCGCCGGGCTTGACGCTGGTCACGCCCTCGCCCACCTCCACCACGACGCCGGCGCCTTCATGGCCCAGCACCACCGGGAACAGGCCTTCCGGATCATCGCCGGACAGGGTGAACGCATCGGTGTGGCAGACACCGGTGTGGGTGATCTTGACCAGCACTTCGCCCTTCTTCGGCGGGGCGACGTCGATCTCGACGATCTTCAGCGGCTGGCCGGGACCAAAGGCGACGGCGGCACGGGACTTCATGGTGGTTTCTCCAAAGACAGGCAATGACAGGATGGGCGGCGCCATGTTGCGCCATCGTTTATTTCAGGTAAGAGCGGATCAACGCGCTCATGTCGCGCACGCGTTCGGCGCGTTGTTCATCGGAGGCCGCAGGCTGGCCGAACTCCTCGCGCAGATGGGCCTCCATCACCTCGGACATCAGGCCGTTGACCGCGCCACGGATGGCGGCGATCTGCTGCAGCACCGGCCCGCAGTCGGCACCGGCTTCCAGCGCGCGGTCCAGCGCATCGCACTGGCCGCGGATGCGGCGCACGCGGGCCAGGACCTTTTTCTTTTCTTCGGGGGAGTGCGGCATGGAGAGGCCACCTCGGAACTATACTGGGGGATAGTATACAAACCGAAGTCACGAACTCAATCCTCGCCGGCTCAATCGAACAATCCCTCACCCGCCAACCGGGTCAGTTCATCCACCACGTAGCGCACCTTGGGCCGCAGGTGGCGCGTCGGCGGCCACAGCGCATGGATGTCGATATGCCGCTGCATGTGCGTGTCCAGCACCGACTGCAGCGCGCCGGATTCCAGGTGGCGGCGTACCAGTGAAACCGGCATCTGGCAGATACCAAGCCCGGCGATGGCCGCTTCAATCACCGCGTCGCCGTCATTGAGTTGATACGGCGCATTCGGGATGAATGTCCCTTCGTCCTCCTCGCTGCCGATCCGCCACCACACCGGTTGCCCATGGCGGAAGCCGACGATGCTGCGGTGCTGCGCCAGTTCCTCCACCGTGCGCGGCACGCCATGTGCCTGCAGGTACTCCGGCGATGCGCAGGTAACCAGCCGCTGGCGCCCCAGCCGCCGCGCCACCAGATGCTCGGCCTGGTGCAGCCCGCCGAAGCGGATCAGCAGGTCGATGCCTTCCTCGACGGGATCGACGAAGTGATCGGTGAAGGTCATGGTCAACTGCAGGTCCGGGTACTGCCGGCAAAGCCGCAACAGCACCGGCAGTACCACCAGCCGCCCGAACGAGGACGGCATGTCGATGCGCAGCCGTCCGCTGGGCAGGCCGGCCGATCCCAGGCAGGCCTCGGCGGCAGAGATTTCTTCCAGCGCCGCCGCACACGACGCGTAGTACGCCTCGCCGTCGGTGGTCAGCGCAATACGCCGCGTGGTGCGGTGGAACAGGCGGACCCCCAGCCGTGTTTCCAGCCGGGCGATGGCCTTGCCCACCGCCGAGCGCGAGATGCCCAGCGCGTCGGCGGCTTCGGTGAAGCTGCCCGAGCGGGCCGTGGTGACGAACGTGACCAAGCCATTCAACGATTCCAGCGGCAGCATCCATCGCGCTCCATTGGGGACAAATAGTCCCGCACCCGGGGAGATCGAAGCGCTTTATGCGCCTGCATGTCAACTCCATCCTGTGTGCATCGCGCCGCTGGCGCCTTCCCCCGCACCGAGATGACCGACATGACCGCCGCGCTGTTCCGCCCCTTCGACCTTGCAGGCACCGCCCTGCGCAACCGCATCGCGATGGCGCCGATGACCCGTGCCCGCAACCCCGGAGCGGTCGCCAACGAACTCACCGCACAGTACTACCGGCAGCGCGCCAGCGCCGGCCTGATCATCAGCGAAGGCACGCCGGTTTCGCCGCAGGGACAGGGCTACATCGACGTGCCCGGCATCTGGTCTGCCGAGCAGGTGGCTGGGTGGAGGCTCGTCACCGAGGCGGTGCATGCCGCTCAGGGCACGATCTTTGCCCAGCTCTGGCACGTCGGCCGCATGTCGCATTCCTCGCTGCAGCCCGACGGTAGGCAACCGGTCAGCGCCGGTACCCGCCCGGTAGCCAGCGCACCGAAGAACACCTCGTTCGTCTACCTGGACGATGGCAGCCGCGGCCACGCCGATCCCACCCCGGCACGTGCACTGGAGACCGCGGAGATCCCCGGTATCGTCGAGGACTTCGCACGGGGTGCCGACAACGCGATCGCCGCCGGCTTCGACGGCATCGAACTGCATGCCGCCAACGGCTACCTGTTCGAGCAGTTCCTCAACCCGCTCATCAACCAGCGTGATGATCGCTACGGCGGTTCGCTGCCCAATCGCGCGCGCTTAATCCTGGACACCGTCGACGCGATGGCCCAGCGCATCGGTGCGCAGCGCGTCGGCGTGCGCCTGGCACCGAACAACCTCACCTTCGACATGCCGTTCTACCCCGACAACGAAGCCACCTATCTGTACCTGGCCGAGGAACTGGGCAAGCGTGGGCTGGCCTATGTGCACCTCAACGACAACCTGCAGGCGGGGCAGTCGGTGCTGGGCGAGGCGTTCCTGCGGCAGTTCAAGCAGGCCTACGGTGGCACCGTGATCCTGGCAGGTGGCATGACCCGCGAACGCGCCCTGCAGCTGGTTGAAGCGGGCACCATCGACCTGGCCGCGTTCGGCCAGCCGTTCATCGCCAACCCGGATCTGGTCGAGCGCCTGCAGCGCAACATCGCGTTGGCCACGCCCGACCGCAGCACCTATTACGGTGGCGGCGAGGCCGGCTACGTCGATTACCCGCGCGCACAGTAGATCCACGCCATGCATGGATGCGATGCAACTCTCGCTGCGAAACGCATCACGGCGCCTTCTCCACCTTGGTCGAGTCCGAATCAAAGGTCAGCACACGGGTGCTGATCTCGCCCCTGGCCGAGTCCTTCCGACTCAGCTCCAGCCGCCCTTGGTTGCCCTGCGCCACCAGGCTGGCGGCAAAGCTGCCCTCGTTGGACAGTGCTGTGATCACGGCGGTGCCATCGGGCGCGACTCTCATGCCCGCCCGATCGCGAACCTTGTATCCCACGCCAACCGGCGCATCCAACGCCATTACCGCGCTGCCGTTGGCCATGGTGCCGATGCCACCGCGCTCATCGCCCTTCGCATCGTAGATGGTCATGCCCGTTGCGCGTGAGTTGCGGGCAATGTCACTGGCATCCTCGGCAATCTGCACGCGCGTGCGCCCTTCACTGTCGAGCACGGTCAGCTTATAGGTGCGGATCTCCGGCACCACGCCGACGTCGGGCGTAGCCACGCTGGTCCCGATCAGGGCCAACGATGCGCCCAGCGCGAACATCGAGGCAGCAAGCAGATTCCTGTGGCGCAGCCTGTGCTCCAGGCGTTCCAAGCGTACGGCTATATCCTGCTCATGCATGTTGCGCTCCCTGTTTGAGTCTGTGGTTGCTCCGTTACTTGCTATCAGCTTCCACGTGGATCACACGGGTGGATGCTCCGCCTTCGGCGGCGTCCACGCGGCTCAGCTCCAGCTGTCCTTCCGCGCCCTGCGCGACCAGCCTGGCGGCAAAGCCTCCGGCGTTGGAGAGGACACCAATGAGTGCCGAACCGTCCGCTCCCACCTTCATCCCGGCGCGATCAGACACGCGATAGCCAACGCCGCGCGGTGCATCCAAGGCAACCGTGGCACTGCCATCGTCGGCGGTGACCATGCCTCCGCGCTCCTGTTCATTGCCATCGAAGATGATCAACCCCGCCACCCGGGCGTTGCGCTTGATGTCCAGGTCCGGCGCGTCCTCGCCGATTTCCACGCGCTTGCGTCCTTCGTGATCAAGCACGATCAGGCGTTGGGTGCGAATCTCCGGAACGATGCCGGCCTCAGGGCTGGCAAAACCGCGACCGGCCAGTACGGTCGATACCAACAGGATGGGCGTTGCCACCAGCAGCCAGCGCCATCGGCCTGCCCGCTGCTCAAGCTTGCGTACGCGCGCTTCCACTTCCAGATCCCGCATGGAATCCTCCCTGGCAACGAGGCCACCGGTCGCAACGACGGAGGGCGCTCCGATCCTGAACTACAGTTCGATCCTAGAGCGTCCATCCGTGCCCAACAACATGACGAAAGTCCCCATGAACTCCGTCACCACTTCGTTCATCGTCAACCTCGACGTGCCCGACCTGGCCGCCGCCGAAGACTTCTACATCCGGGCCTTCGGCCTGCGGATCGGCCGCCGTCTCGGGCCGGAGGCCGTGGAACTGCTCGGCGGGCCAACACCGTTGTACCTGCTGCAGAACGACGCCGGCAGCGCTGCCACCGAAGATGGCGACGTGCGCGACTACGAGCGCCATTGGACGCCGCTGCACCTGGACTGGGTGGTGGATGACATCGAAGCTGCAGTGGCACGTGCGGTTGCGGCCGGGGCGACACTCGAGCAGTCCGTGCGCGAGCGTCGCTGGGGGCGCATCGCCGTGCTGGCCGATCCGTTCGGCCATGGCTTCTGCCTGATCCAGTTCAGTAGCGAAGGCTACGACGTGCTGGTCGAATGACCGTTGCACCACTCACCACGGCAACGGCACCGCTTCGCCGTTGGCGCGCTCGCCGTAGTACAGCGACGGCAGCAGGCGCGAGAGGAAGCTGAACTCGGTGTAGCAGTGCTTGAGCAGGCCCAGCCCGACCGCATCGCCGGCATCGCGGTGCGGATCGGTGCTGTCCAGGCCGAGCACGAAGCGGCTGCGCAGCACGCAGCCAAACGGCGTATCGCGCGCCACGTGCAGCATCTGCCCGTCGCAGGGGTCACCGTTTGCATCCAGGCGGACGTGGTCGCCGAAGCCGATGCGCGCGGCGATCACCGCCGATACATCGCCTGCATCCTGTGCCGCCTGCAGTCGCTCGGGCACCAGCAACGCTCGCGGGTCATGGAACTTCAGGCGCGCCGCCACCGGCGGAATGTCGGCCAGCGATTCCACCGCATGGATGCTGGCGCCGTGGTAGCTGCGCCCGCGCTGCCAGGCCTCGTCCCAGCCGCGATGCTCGACATGATCGACCGGATGCCACCAGCGGATGTGCTGGGTGGTCTCGAAGAAGGTGAACCACCAGTCCAGCATGCGGCCCTTGCAGCCGTGCAGATCGGTGCGCACCGCCACCAGCAGGGTGCCGTCTTCGCGGCGCTGGATGCCGGTCTCCAGATGCATCGGCGCCGGGTCCAGCAGATCGTGGTGGTCCAGCCAGGCGCGAGCGTTCACAGCGGTATCCATCGGGGTGTCCTACGGGTTGGGAGACCCGACAATAAGGAAACGAACACCGTTTCGCAATTGGATGGGTGCGGTAAGATGGGCGCAATGAACAGCACCACCCTGCCCGAACCCACATCACCGACCCGCCGTCGCGGCCGCCCTGCCCGACCGGAAGCCGAAGTCCGCCACGCCGTGCTGCAGGCCACGCTGGAGCTGCTGCTGGCGCAGGGTTACGAGGCCACCACCGTCGAAGCGGTGGCGGCGCATGCCGGGGTGGCGAAGAAGACCGTCTATCGGCATGCCAGCAACCGCGAGGAACTGGTCGGGTTGGCGGTGCGTGAGTGGACGGACGGCTTCGCGCCACAACTGCAGCGCGATGCGCGCAATGCCGACGAGGTGCTGCCGTTGCTGCAGGACATCCTGCACGCGGTGTGCGCACAGGCGCTGTCGGCGCAGGCGGTGCAGGTGTTCCGCCTGCTGGCCACCGATTTTCCCGGCAAGGACGCGCTGCTGCAGGCCTACCTGGACAACGGCATTGAACGCGGCCGAGCGCTGCTGGCCGATTGGCTGGCACGCCAGCAACAGCGTGGGCTGCTGCGCGAGGGAGATCCTGTTCGCATGGCGCGATTGCTGCTCGCGATGGCCGTGGCCGAGCCGCTGCGCGAACGCGTGATCGGCGTGGTGGCCGAGGATGCGCCGGTGGACGCGCACCTGCGTGAGTGCCTGGCGTTATTGGCGCCGGTGTTGCAGGAACCGTAGCGTGGTGCCATCCACGCATGGCGTGGATCTACCGGCCGATCCCGATTCGTTGGTCGGCAATTGCCTGCCCCGGTGGGTGCCGACCGTTGGTCGGCACGCCTGCAGCACCTCACTCGCGCAGCATGTCCACGAACGCGCGCAGCGCACCCGGCATCTGCCGCTGCTTCGGGTAGTACAGCGCGAAACCGGCGAACGGCTCGCTCCAGTCTTCCAGCACCGCCATCATCTGCCCCGATTCGATGTACGGTCGCGCGGTGTCTTCCAGCACGTAGGCCAGTCCGATGCCATCGAGTACCGCTCTGACCACGGTGCCCTGCTCGCACAGGGTCAGCCGCCCGGGTACATCGATCTCCTGCGCCTGCCCACCACGCTCGAACTGCCACTTGTACAGATGCCCGCTGGCGAAGCGGAAGCGGATGCATTCGTGCGCGGCGAGATCACGCGGATGCTGTGGCGCCGGGTGCCGACGCAGGTAGTCCGGCGAGCCGACAATCAGCCCGCGCAGCGGCGGCCCCATCGGCACCGCCACCATGTCCTCGGGCACGAACTCGTGCAGGCGCACGCCGGCGTCATAGCCCTCGGCAACGATGTCGACCAAGCCATCGTTCTCGGTCAGTTCCACCCGCACGTCGGGATGGGCGCGCAGGAAGCGCGCCAGCCGTGGCCCCAGCTGGGTCGGCACCGCGGCGCGGGTGGCGTTGATGCGCAACAGCCCGGCCGGTGCGGCGCGGAACTGGTTCATCTCCTCCAGCGCGTCATGCACCTGCCCCAGTGCCGGTTGCAGGCGCTCGAGCAGGCGCTGCCCGGCCTCGGTCAGGGCCACGCTGCGGGTGGTGCGATGGAACAGGCCTACGCCCAAGCGTTCTTCCAGCGCGCGGATCGCATAGCTCACCGCCGAGGTCGACAGCGCCAGCTCGGCGCCGGCGCGGCGGAAGCTGCGGTGGCGGGCGACCGCCGCGAACGCGGCCAGGTGGGAGAGGTTGTCAGTGGCCATGATTGTGCAGTTTCACTTGATGAATCATGCCGATATCCGGGCTTCTTGCCGCTGGTTACGGGGCGTATTGTAAAACGCCTTTCGACAAACCCTGCAAAGGATTCCCCATGTCCCTCGCCCGTGGTTACGCCGCCCATTCACATACCGACCCGCTGATCCCGTACGAGTTCGAACGCCGCGCGGTCGGCCCGGACGATGTGCGTATCGAGATCCTCTACAGCGGCATCTGCCACTCCGACCTGCACCAGGCCCGCGACGACTGGGGTGGCTCGATCTACCCGATGGTGCCGGGCCACGAGATCATCGGCCGCGTCACCGAGGTCGGCAGCAACGTCACCCGCTTCAAGGTGGGCGACCACGCCGGTGTCGGCTGCATGGTCGATTCCTGCCGCCACTGCGACGCCTGCCAGCACGACCTGGAGCAGTACTGCGCCGAAGGCGCGACCTGGACCTACAACGGCCGTGAACGCGAAAGCGGCGCGCCGACCTACGGCGGCTATTCCGACCACGTGGTGGTCGAGCAGCGCTTCGTGGTGAAGGTATCCGACACCCTCGACCTGAAGGCGGCCGCACCGCTGCTGTGCGCCGGCATCACCACCTGGTCGCCGCTGCGCCACTGGAAGGTCGGCCCGGGCCAGAAGGTCGGCGTGATCGGCCTCGGTGGCCTTGGCCACATGGGCGTGAAGTTCGCCAAGGCGCTCGGCGCGCACGTGGTGATGATCACCACCACGCCGGAAAAGGGTGCCGACGCCAAGCGCCTGGGCGCCGACGAAGTGCTGGTCTCGCGCGATGCCGCGCAGATGAAGGCGCACGCCGGCAGCTTCGACTTCCTGCTCAACACCATCCCGGTCGGCCATGACACCAACCCGTACATGGGCCTGCTCAAGCGCGAGGCCACCATGTGCCTGGTCGGCGTGCTGACCGAGCTGGACCCGCCGCTGACCGGCGGCAGCGTGATCTTCGGCCGCAAGCACCTGACCGGCTCGGCGATCGGCGGCATGGCCGAAACCCAGGAAATGATGGACTTCTGTGCCGAGCACGGCATCGTCAGCGATGTCGAGATGATCGACATCAAGAACGTCAACGAAGCCTGGGAACGCATGGCGAAGAACGATGTGCGCTACCGCTTCGTAATCGACATGGCGACGATGAAGAACGCCGCCTGA
>NZ_JAOCLC010000065.1:0-26162 GCF_029845105.1 Stenotrophomonas sp. GD03654
CCGAGTAACCAGTTCGTCGCGTTGCGAGGCACGTGATGGACATAAAAGATCTACTTCGGTCAAAGCCCGTCACGCATATCGAGACATCAGCAGGTCGTATTTACCTGTATCCACTGCGGATGTGTGACATGACCGATTTCGAGAAGCTCGGACCAGGCGAAGCGGTCAGCCAGATCAGGCGATTCCTGCCGAGTATTGGCAGCTTGACTGTGGAATCCGATGAATCGCCAGATCGTATTCCTCTCGATGCCGAGATTGCCAGTGGACTTACAGACGATGAGATTGAGCGGATCGCTGAAGCCTATGGGAGTTCATCCGCATGGCAAACGACCCGCGAAAGCTCCCAAGATCGGAAGCCTGCGTTGCGGGAAGCTGATGAAACGGCGTCGGCCTTTCTGGTGCGACTACTCAAAGCCGAAGTCGAGGAGTATCACCAGAGCGCGAAGGAAATGCGCGACAAGATGTTTGGCACGGCGCGAAGTATTTTTGATCAAGTCCAAAATAGCACCAGCATTTTTGATCAAGTTCGCAAGAGCACATCGGCATTGGGATCGACCTTGAACGCCTACGATGAACTCACAAAATTTGCAAAGTCATCGCCACCAGAAATCCAGCCGATTCGCACAGATCACTTTGATGCCTTGAACAGGCGTATGCTGGAGCAAGCACGGGAGCGTGCGGAGGAGCGCGCCGAAGAAATGGCGTTGGCTCGCCTGACTGGACAGATGACGGCGGAGTCCGCCAAGACGCTCAAGGATTTGGCCGAAGCGGCGACTACCCTGATGGAGCAGTTCGACGAGCGCGACCGAAAAACAGACAAGTCCACGCGCAAGCAAATCACCATCGCGGTTTGGTCGGTTGGTATCACGGCG
Organism: Stenotrophomonas sp. GD03654; assembly: GCF_029845105.1. NCBI lineage: Bacteria > Pseudomonadati > Pseudomonadota > Gammaproteobacteria > Lysobacterales > Lysobacteraceae > Stenotrophomonas > Stenotrophomonas sp. GD03654. The sequence goes on from NZ_JAOCLC010000065.1 coordinate 873, forward strand.
GTATTGGCTTTGCTCGCCTTGATCGTCTCGGGATTTGCCTACCTTCAAGACCGGAACAACAGCTCCTCCGGGGATCAGTGGCAAGTGAAGCTGCTGACCGCCATCGAGCAAGGGAATCAGCAGCGTTCTGCAGTACAGCATGAGAACGAAACGCTTCGAGAACAAGTAAATGTCCTGGGGGCGCATATCGCAGACCTGGAAGCAGCTCAACGCGCCGCTACCGCTGCTGCCAAGAAAGCAGAAGACGCTACCTCTCCTCGTGCGGCTACGAACCGTAGCGCTGCACAGTAGTAGATCAATCGCTGAAATCGTCCTATTTTTGGTTGACTACGCCAACTCCAAGAATGGGTTATTTGGAGGCTCGTCAATGAATATCGAGCTGGGTTCCAGAAGCAGATAGCCATGCAGTTTCCGTGATTTCCTGGGGCCAGTGACTTCGCATGTCCAGATGTTCAACCCGCTGGATTGCTTGCGATGCAATTGCAGCCGCTCGAAGCGCTTCTGCACCCACTGCCAATCATGCAGGCTCTCCTGCCTGGCCAGTTTGCCTACCTGCGGATGTTCCTGCGCATAGCGCTGAAATACGCCCGGGCTGACCAAGTAGGCGGTGTCGCTCACGGTATGCACCAGCGCTTTCGCATCGTTGATGATGAGTCGCCGCGTGGCGATGCCCTGTTTCAGCCACGCCATGAAGTGCTCGCCGGATGGCTGTGCCGTCGAGGATGGGGAAGCCGGTGGCGAGGGCGCAGCGGCGGCCAAGGGCGGCTGGGTCGCATCGGGGAGAGCTGCGGGTACTTCGTCCGGGGCGGTTTCCACATCCTGCTCGGTGGTTGACGAATTCCCCATTCCCACCATCGCCAGCATGTCCGCCATGACGTCGGGGCTGGCCTGGACCTTGGGTGGTGAGGCCGAGGCGATGCCACTACCTTCCGCTGGCGGAGCGTTTTGGTTCTCGGAGGCGGACGCTGCGCCGTCCGCAGAAAGCACGGCAGCTGCCTCGGCAGCTTTGCCCGCCAGTGCCGTGTCGGTTGTCACCGTCCCGGAAAAGGGCGCTGGTCGCTCACCAGATTCCCAGATCAGCGCGGGTGCCAGCCGTAGCAACGTAAACGAGTGGCTCCAGCCGGTGGAACTGGTCACCGCCGCACGCCAGATCGCTTTGCCGTCTGCTGTGGGCTGCAGCATGCCGTGATCCTGCAGCACGTTGAACACGGCGGTGTTGTTCGCTGGGATGCCGCCTATGCCCTGGGACAGCAGATGTGCCCGAAGCTTGTCCGAGACCGTCTTGCTCACCAGCCACAAACCATCCTCGGTCAGCCAGCCATCGGAGGCTTCGGGTTGGTTCAGCTTCAGCTCCTCCTTGAGCAGGTAACGCAGCCCTTCCAGCAGCTTGCGTTGCAGTGCGTGCTTGGGCGCGGCCATGGCGCGTGTGGGATCGCCGCCCAGTTCCTGGGCCACGGAAGCTCGGTCAGCTTGTACGACGAGTTCTCCCAGTACCCCGGCGTGCTCGTACTGCCCGGCCAAGACATAAAGCAGCGGTGCCCACAGTGATGGGTAGCTGCTGAGCCAGTCCAGGACTTCACGGTCAAGCAGCTGTCGGTAGAGCAAGCTTGTTGCGGCGCTGTGGAGCCGGTATTCGCGATCGTCGCGGTAACGGAAACGGTATGGCTGATGCAGGGGGCCGTGCCATGGGTGCCAAGTGCTGCCGTCGGCCTGTTCGACGTGCAGGTCGACAGCGATCTTGCCGATGTCGTGCAGCAGTGCGGCGTAGGCGACGGCAGCAGTCCAGGCCTCGGCTTGCGCGGCCTGATCCTCTGGACTGGCGCCGATGGGCAGCAGATGAGACTGCCGCAGCTTCAGGCTGTAGGCGACGATTTCCAGGCCGTGGTCAAGCATGCCGCCTGGGTAAGCGTGGTGATGCGCCTCGGATGCAGGGAAAGCCTGAACCAACTCGGCATAACGTTCCAGCGGCGCGCGGTACAGCGCTCCGAACTGCTTGCGCGAGAGCGAGGTGCGCTGCCAGATGTGTTCCAGCAGCTTCTGCCGGCGCGGTGTCGCCAGCAGCGATGCGGCCGATTCCGGCCTGATCAGTCCTTTCGGGAGGTCGGTGGTGGGTGCCGGCGATGGCGCGGCAGCGACCGGAGGCCGTTTCCGCTGGAACAGAGAGAGCATGTGGGTGTCCTGGTGGCTAGCCAAGCGGGAGGCCTTTTCGCCTTTTCGGGTAGGGCCTTTCCCCTTGCACCCCATTCCCTTGCCATTTCGGCCCTTTGGCCTTTAGAAGCCTTTGGATATAGAGCGGTGGGCATTGGTCGTCCACCGTCAATGTGGGGGTGGTGAGGCCGGATTGATGCGGGAAGGCTGGCTGTTCCCACCCTACGATGAGATTCATTGTTGAATGCTGGAGAACCCCGGTGAGAGCTATCATTGACGAGGTAAGGATATTTCCTTACAATGTGGGTATTGCGTTCAGGAGTGCCGCCATGCCTGCCATTCACGAAGTTGCCACACTGACCTCCAAAGGCCAGATCACGCTGCCCAAGTCCATCCGCCAAGCCCTGGGCGTGGACACCGGCGGTAAGGTTGCGTTCGACCTGCGTGGCGGCGAAGTCGTCGTGACGCGCGCCGACGTCGAGCACGAGGACCCTGCCATTGCCGCGTTCCTGACCCTGCTGGCGCGCGACATTGAAGCGGGCCGAAATGTGCGCGGCCTGCCCGAGGATCTGGCTCGCACCATGCTGGAGCACGCAGGACACAAGGTGGACCTGGGCGATGACTTCGATGAGGACGTGGAAATCTGATGCAACAGCATGGCTGGACACTGCTGTTCCACGACAACCTGATCGAGCAGATGATGAAGCTGCGTGCGGCCGTGCTGCGCGCCCAAGAGAACGACCCGGAAGGGTTCGGATCGAACGCCAACGTCAAGTTCTTCCGGGCCTTGGTCCAGTTGATACAAGACGTGGTGCCGAGTGATCCGGCGCGCGACGAATACCGCCAGGGCAACACCATGGGGCCGGCCTATCGCCACTGGCGGCGGGCCAAGCTCGGAAGACGGTATAGGCTGTTCTTCCGCTACGACTCGAAGGCGAAGGTCATCGTGTACGCCTGGGTCAACGATGAACAGACCCTGCGGTCTTCGGGAAGCAAATCAGACCCGTATGCCGTGTTCGAGAAGATGCTCGGGCGCGGGAATCCGCCGGACGAATGGAGCGCATTGGTACAGGCAAGCAAGCAGGATTGGAGCAAACTGAAATAGGTATCCCTCAGCAGCAGGAGACAACCATGAGCACCACGACCCGCATCAGCACAGCAGAACGCCTCGGCCGTAGCTTTGGCCGTGGATGGCGCGCCTATGTGCGTGGCGAACGGCGGGCGTCGAACTGGTTGGTATCCAAGGGTGTGCCGGTAGCTGGTGCCACCGTGCTGTTGTGGTTGGTCAAGCTGGTCGTGCTCGGTGTACTGCTCTATTCCGCGTTCTGGCTGGCACTGCTGTTGGTTTGTGTCGTGGCTGTGGGATGGGCAGCAAATCAGAGCCATTCAGACGAAGAGTTCCATTTGCAGTTTCCTACCACCTTGGAAGAACTTCGAGAGACACCGGGTTATGACCCGAATCTCTACAACGACACATCTCATGAGATGTACAAGGATGATGACTGACACTCGGCTTGAGTGTGCGTCACTTCAACTTCCTTGACATTGCGCCAGCTCCTTTTCCACCGGCAGCGCCTGCATCCCTCGTACCTGCTGAGAAACTGTTTGCGATCGTTCCAGCGCGGATTCCGGCCCAGGTCAGCGCACCGATCCAAAAGGTGGGCAGCACGATGAACATCGTCCCCATAACGAAGTTCAACAACAGGTCGCCAAAAGCGTTGTTCAGCCCCACCAGTGGATCGAAGTTGCTGTGTGGCCGGTTCCAGCCGAAGCCCCAGCCATAAAGCGCATCGAGGATGGTGCTGTCGATCCAGCGTGCGAGCTGGAACCAGAAATCGACGAAGAACAGCGCGAACTGCACGACGCTCACGGTAACGACGGTCTTCAGGTCATAGGTGCCCACAACCAGCACCAGCGGGATGCAGATGATCAGCGCCATCTTGAGCAAGGCGAGCACCATAGGCAGCGCCTGGCGCACCACGTCCATGGCGGGAAACGCGGCCATCGCGCCGACAGCCATGCCGACGTCGCCCGTGGCCCGCGTCACGATGTTCGGCAGGGTCTTGTCGATCTGGCCGCCGTAGTCCGTATAGACGCTGCCCTGGTTCAGTTTCTGCTGCCTCGGCGAGGCGATGGTGCGGATCACCGAGTCGTCCACCTCGGCTCGGCTCAGAAAGCCGGCCCAGCCCGCCAAGCGATTCAGCAGGCTTGGGTCTACCTGCCCCAGCAGGCGTGCGCGCAGGCCATTGCTGCCATCGGCCCACCACTGCCTGCAGGACGGATAACCGCCACCGCTGGCCACCTGCGCAAGCCCCGCGTCGCGGGTGCTGTCGTAGGGCCAGTCATCGCGTGGTGTGCTGGAGCGGTAGCTGTCGTAGTAGCCGCCCGTATCCGTGAAGAAGCGCGAGCCGATCCAGGTCACGTCGTGCATCTGCGCCTCATCGAGGTTCGGGCGCTGCATGAAGAGCTTGGCGCGCGCCGATCCGTAGCAGTCGCGCGAGAAATCCGCCACTTCCTGAGCCAATACCGGGTCGTCGATGCGCGTCGCGTCGATCTCCATGCGCATCTGCCGCAAGTCGGTGCCGCAGGGAATCGCTGCCACAGAGGCACCGGTCACTGCTCGCGAGAGTGTGTGCATAAAGGCCCACCAGACGGGCACCTTCGCCGATTGGTTGTTGATAGTGCTGAAGGACTGTGACCAGCCGGTATCCGTGGGTTGCGGCACGCTGACCTGGCATTGGGCCGAGCGTGCGCTGTCGTAGCGGATGGTGTTGAGGTCCACGTCGATGAATGGAATACCGGCGAACATCACCACCATGATGGCAACGAACACCCGGTTCTCGATGCGCGCAGCCGAGAGCACGCCCTTGTTGCCTTCGTCGGCACCCTCCGCACGGGCCTTCAGCCATTCCTGCACGATGATGGCAATGAAAGGCAGCGCGAAGACACCGCTCGCCACCAGCACGGCCCATATGCCGTTATGGACGATCCACGACACCAGCGTGAGGTAGTACTCCAGGTAGTCGGTGGTGAAAAGCGTCATGTCCTCGCCCCCTCAAGCGGCCTGCATCAACAGGCTGGCTTCCAACGCCACAATGGCGGCGACGCCGGCGATCTCGCTGCGCACCAGGCGACGCCGCGCCTGTCTATCCGCCCCGCGTTGGGCCTCACGCGCCAGCAGCCGGCGGCGCATCCAGACCCAGCCGTAGGCGGTCGCACCGTACAGGCACAGTCGCCACGCCATGAAGTAACCCGCCGTAGCCGTCAACCATCGCTCCCAGCTGGCGACGCTGCCGACGAGGTAAATGCCGACGACGTTGGCGCCCACAGCGGCGGTAACGAGCAACACCGTCCACAGCAGCGCCTTCGTCGTGCGCCGGTTGAGCAGCCAGCTGGCATGCGACGGGTTCATGGGTTGCCTCCCGGATTGCCCTTCTGGAGCTGGTCGAGACGGTCGGGAATGGGATCGCCTTCGTAAATGCCACGCGAGCCAGCCGCGCGTGTGCCATGGCGCTGGATGATGGCCATCGGCGAGTTGTTCGCCAGCTCGCGTCGCAGCTCCAGCTCGGTCTTCAGGTTGCGGATCTCGCGGTCGAGCGTGTCACTCTCGTTGTTCACGGCCTCGACCGCCAACTGGTTCGCCGCGACGTTGGGCTCTTTCTTGCCGGTGAGCAGCGTGCGCTGGAGCAGCAGCGCCTTCTCCAGCACCGACGACAGCGCCACCTCCGAGGCCAGGCGCCGCGCCAGCAGGTCCTGGTCTGGTTCGTCGCGCAGCGCCTCGATGACGCCGCGCGTGATCGGCAGCGAGGTGCTACCAGCTGCGCGCAGGTTCTCGAATGTGGTGTTGCGCGTTCCCGAGACCAGTTCCTGCAAGGCTTCCAGCTTTGCCTCGTACTCATCCTGGATCAGCGGCGTCAGCCCGACGCCGGGCACCGTTTCGGTCTTGGTGCAGGAATCGCAGGTGCGCTGCACCTGTTCCCCAAGAACCCGTGTGGCCCATTCAGTCGCTTGTTGTGGCGACGTCCAAGTCTGGCAGGACAGGCTCGCGCAACTGGCGGAAGCGATGGACGACGTGTCGGTCACGCTGCGGCCGTTGACCAGGTTGTAGCCCGCACGGGTGACGTCGCCGACCACCCGGATGGCGGACTGGCCCGCGCCCCCCGCATTACTGCCGCCTACCCAGGGCACGCCGTCGTTGCCCCGGCGCGTCTCCGCCTGCTCAATCGCCGACACGGCATCCGTGCTCGATACTGCGTCGCGCAGCGCCATGCCTTCGGCCATCTGGCTCCAGCCAAGCTGTCCGCCCGCCGTGTCGGCCATCTTCTCGGCCATGGCGCGGCAGGTCAGCTTGGAACGGTCGAAATCCAGCCGCGCCTGCAGCACGCCGTTGGTCAGCAGGTTGTACAGGCCGGGATCGGCGCGCTGGATGATCAACGCAGGCAGCGATGCCACCGCGCTGGTGGCGCTCTGGATCACGTTACTCATGATCTGCTGAAAGCCGTTGGTGATGCCGTTGAGCTGGTTGCGCAGCGTGGTTTGGATGCTCATGTCGCCGCAGATCAGGTTGCTGTTCCAGCCCACGCCGACGCCGATCGAACGCATGCCGGCAGCGCGGCCCATGGACACTGCGCTGCCGCCGCCGATCGAATACATCACCTCGTCGCCGATCACGGAGCCGCCGGTCTGAAAGCCGGTCTGCGCCCACGCCAGGCCGCCGCCAAGAACGAGTGCGCCAGCCAGCACCCCAGTCAATACCGTTGGACGCAGCAGGCGGCGTGCCGTTGGGGAGAGGATCATCAGTTCAGGACGCTTCATCGCCGTACCCTCATTGGAAATCGACGCTGCCGAGGAACACTTGCCCCCGGCGTTCGCAGCACGCATAGGGCCGCCACAGCGCCCAGGCGTAGTCGCCTTGCTGGGCTTGGGTCAGGAAGCCGCCGCGCGGGAACACCGTGCAAGAAGAGGACAGGACGGGCGTGAGTTCCTGCCACTTGCCCGTCGAGGCATCGCCTTCCATCAGCGCACCGGCAGGCCAGTAGCCGGGCCGCGAGTTGGCGAGCAGCGGCTGATAAACGTGGATTTGTCCACGGCGCGTGACGACATCGCCAGCGCGCTGGGCCACCACGGCGCCAGCCTTGTGGTCGTCGGCCTGGTGCAGGAAACCGCCACGCGGATACACGTTGCCCCACAGGTTCAGCGTGGTGCGCGCGCCGACCTCGCGCCTACCCGGAATCAGCGCCTCCGGGTAGACCATCTCGGGCACGTTGTAACGCCAGGCCAGCGTGTCCAGGGTGCTGAGCAGGTACGGCATGAACGCCGTGCCCGCGCCCTCGCAGAAGTAGCCCGAGGATGAGACGAACTGGTTGAACACCTCGACGCCGGGGTGGCCGATCACGTCTGCGTTCTTGAACTTGGCGAGATTGTTCTCGTGGTCTTCGTTGGTGGTGCCGTCACCGCCGGCCTGTGCGGACGGGTTGGGTGCGCTCATCGCCCGGACTTCGACCCAGGGGTTCTCGCCGGTGTTGCTGTAGCTGGAGACGACCGCATCGGGGATGTAGTGGCGGACTTTGATGGACGTGCGCACCGTGCAGCCCGTCCAGGTGCAGTAGAGCCAGTAGCAGATGCCGACGACGCGGTATTCGAGGCAGTCTGGTGATGCCACTGAGCCAACGATGGTTGCGGTGTTGAGGGCGTAGCTGCCGGTAGCGCTGAGCAGCAGCACCGAGGCCACGCCAGCACGCAGACGGCGCATCCGCTCGAAGGGTCGGGTCATGGCTGCGGCCTCCGGTGTTGCGCAATGCGCGCGACGGCACGGGCTACGTCCGGCTCGCCATAGACCACGTAACGCTGATCCACCACGACCGCCGGAATGCTGGTGACGCTCAGGCTCCAGGCGTCGGCAACGCCCTGGTATGCCGACGCAATGCGGCGCTGGAGGTCGGCACCGCCGTTGTTCAGGCGGCGCTTGACGATGGCCGTGGCCTGCTCAGGATCGGCGGGCAGCTGTGCGGAAAGCTCGGCTTCGATGCGCGGGCCTTCATCCAACTCGATCAACCGCTCGCCACCCATGGTCTTGACCGGGTGGCGGCTGTCGGTGACGACCACCACATTGGCTGCGAAGGTGGCGGGGCTGAAAACGGCCAAGGATGCCGGCAGTGCAACGGCCAGGCCAAGGGTTCGCCAGCCGGATGCGAAGCGGAATAAAGATGCTGGCATGTCGCGTGCCCTGGAAGTTGATCAGAGCCATAGTCGAACGCGAACCCGCTGCCGCCCCAACAAACAATGCGCATCGCGGGCACCCCGCATACCTGTTCGGTGCTGCCGCATGGAAAAAAGCGGAGGCCGAAGCCCCCGCTGTGATTACAAAAGACCAGACTCGGCGAACGAGTACGGTGCGCCCTGACCAATCACAAAATGGTCGAGTACCCGCACGTCGATAAGCGCCAAGGCCGTCTTCAACTGCTCTGTCAGCAAGCGATCCGCATTGGATGGCTCGGTGGTGCCCGAGGGGTGCTGATGGGCGAAGATGACCGCAGCGGCGTTCAGTTGCAACGCTCGCTGCAGCACGACACGCGGATAAACCGAGGTCGCATTGATCGTTCCATGGAACATCGGCTCCACGGCCAGCACGTCGTGCATGCTGTTCATGAACACGACGACGAATATCTCATTGGGCTCGGCGACCAGCTTCAAGCGAAGGTAGTCCCTGACCGCAGCGGGCCGTTCAAGACGTGGCCCTGCTTTGAAAACCCGTCGCTCCAGCAACACGATGGCTTGCTGAACGATCCAGTCCTCGTTCTGAACAGAAATATCGGAAAGCGACTCCAGGCAGGAGTCATTGATGACGACAGACATGGCGAACCTCCAGGCAGGGAAATCGGAGGGCACACATGCCCCAGGAGGGCAGGCCCTCCTGGGAATGGAACAAGGGAACAAGGTGCATCCATCACCACAGCAGCGGTGATCGTTCGCGGCCAGGATGCGAGGCGAACGGGTAGCGGTCAGCGCAGCGTGCTGCGCCGTAGCCTCAATGACCGCGGGCTACCTGGGCATGTCGCCGACGACGTCGGCAGGCATTTCGGTGACAGGTGCAGCGGCGGCATCCTCAACCGCCAGCATGTCCATGGCCGACAGCAGTGCATCGCCTTCGATCGGCCCCTGCAGCAGGATCGCCTGGCCGGTCTGACGATCATGCAGCCGAAGCGATGGCGTCGCGGTCACGCCGCCCTTGGTGGCTTCCTCGGCCTGAGCGCGAATCACCCTTTCGGGCCGCTCGCTGGCCAAACACTGCTCGACGGCTGGGTTGAGGCCGGGATAGCGCAGGCCCTCGGGCAAGCCCAGGCCGTCACTACGCGTGTGCGCATAGACCCATTCGATGGCCTGCCAGAAGGCCGCATGCCCGCCACTTTCGGCGGCGCACTCGGCCAGGCGTGCTTCGGCGGAGGCGGCCGGTTCGTGCGCGGCCAGCGGCTGGTGGTGCCATTGCAGGGCTACGTCCGCGTTGGCGCCCACCCAGCGTTTGAGCTTCGGGAAGTACGCTCGGCAGAACGGACATTCGAGGTCGGCATAGAGCGTCAGCGTGAATCGGCCCTGCGCGTTGCCCATCTGCCAGGGCGGCCCGGCCACCTGCGCTGTACTGACCGGCGCGGGAGCCAACGACGCGGGTTCGCCGGGTGCGCGGGACACGAGCCAGATCAGCAGCAGCGTGATCAATCCAGCGGCCACGACCCAGGGCCAGCGCTTGCGCGAGCGCCGACGGAGGGACGCCTGCACCGGCATAGGAACGAAAGGACGTTTCGGTTTCACGGCAGTCTCCGGCGGCTATTGCGGCAGGCCCAAGGCTGGCGACTCGATGCCGCGCGCCTGGTCGATCTTCTCGGCCACCTTGAAGGCCGCGTCGAGTTCACTGATGCCGTGCTGCTGCATGAGTTGGTAACGCTCGGCTTTCTCCTCGGGTTCGGTCTGCGCGAGCGCGAGATACAGGCTCGGTGGCACGGCCCGGAACAGCACTTCCAGGCTCTTGGAGAGGATGACACCCTCGGTGAACTTCCCGGCTTCCTTGCGCGCGGAAAGCATCAATGCTTTCTGCGCGGGTGACAGTTCGCGAAACCGGGCGATCTTCTCCACCTCATCGGGTGGCATCGACAGGCAGATCCACCACTCGATCATGTTGAGCATGGGCTCTGCGGCGCGCGGCAGATCGTCGATGTTTTGTGTGGCGAGCCAGAACCAGGCTCCCAACTTGCGCCACATCTTGGTGATCTTCACCACGTAGGGGGCGAGCAGCGGGTTCTTGGTGATGATGTGCCCTTCGTCGGTGACGTTGATGATCGGGCGGCCCAGGTACTGATCGCGCTCGGCGATGTTGTTCACCGTGCTGATCAGGCTGATGTAGGCAATGGAGAGCTGCGCGTTGTAGCCCTCGCGCGCATAGGTCGCCAGATCGACCAGGGTGATGTCGGCTTCGGGCCACGGCGAACCGTCGCGATCGAACATTTCACCGTCCGTGCCTTGGCAGAACATGTCCATGGCGTCGGCCATCTCCAGCAGTCGCACACGCCGCATTTCCGGCAGCGTCGGGTCCTGGCTGCGCGTGCGCAGCGCATTGCGCACATCGCGCGTGAGCACGGTGCGCTTCTCGCCATCCTTGCTGTGGCAGTGCTCAGCGGCATCAAGGATGCACTGACGGATCAGCGAGCGGTCGGCCCGCGTCATCCGGGCTTCTTCCTTGTCTTCGCCACCGGTGATCATCAGCCTCGCGGTGATCTCCAATTCGCCCAGCACGTCGCGCTGCTCATCCGCCTCCATGGCCACAGCATCGGGTGGCAGGTCTTCGTCCAGCGCATCGGCGTCGAGCGTCTGCACGTCGCTGGGCGTCTCGATCAGCCGGCGCGCATCCGCGAACGGCGCCAGGGTAACGCCCGAGCCCGGCGCGAGCTTGACCCGGTTCACGGTCAGGCCCAGGCGCCGGGCAAAGTCGCTGAACAAGCCAAAGCTGTTGCCGGCCTCGACAATGAACAGGCGGGGACGGTAGATCGCCGTGACCTGATTCAAGAGGTTATTGAGGGTCGCCGACTTGCCCGAACCTGTCGGGCCGAACAGGAACAGATGGGCATTCATCTGCCGATCCAGGCGGTTGAGCGGATCAAAGGTGATCGGCCCGCCGCCGCGGTTGAACATCGTGATGCCGGGGTGCCCCGTACCCTGGGCGCGGCCCCACACGGGCGAGAGGTTCGCCGCGTGCTGGGCGAACATCAGTTGGGTGTACCACCGGCGCCGATCCTGGCCGGGGTTGTAGCAGCACGGCAGCCAGCGCAGGTAGCTGTTGAGCGGCGCCACCTCGTCGTCCTCACGCACCGGCTGCAGGCCGGCGTTGAGCATGACGTTCGCCAGGTCGAGGCCGCGCCGGTCCAGTTCCGCCTCGTCGCGCCCGCGCAGGTAGAACGCCAGCGTGCCGCGATAGAGCTTGTGCGCGCTGCCGATCAGGGAGCGGGCCTCATGCACGTCCTTGAGCGTCTGCTCGGACGCCAGGGTTTCGCCCACGGCCTTCTTCGCCAGATGATTGAGATCCGCTTCAAGGACATCCTGCGGCGTGGCGACCAGCGTCAGGCAAAGGGTGGTGTCCTCGGGCATCTGGTCGAACAGCGTGTTGATGGCGTCCCCTTTGCGGGTTTCGCCGGTCAGGTGCCCCGTGCCCGGCGGCATGCGCAGGCGGTCGGTGATCAGCACGCGGTGCGGCATGCCGTCGAAATGCCAGGTGCCGTGCGCCACGTCGGAACGCGGCTGGCCAAAGAACAGCCGTTGGCTGAAATCCCGCCCGCTCGCCAATTCGATCTCGCCGTCCTCGCCGTCCTCCGCACTGTCGGGGTAGCGCGCCAGTGCATAGAAGCGCTCCCGGTCTTCGGCCCCAGGCCCAAGCAACGTGGGGCGCGGGTTGAACCAGCGCAGCAGCCAGTCATGAACATCCGCAGCCAACATGCGCCGGGCCTGAATGCCGGCGTTCGCCAGTCCGCCGCACAGGCGGTCGCAGACGATATTGAGCATCTGCTCAGGCGTCTGCCCGCGACGGCTGTTCTGCCCTTGCCCGGTCACGCGGCGATAGACCACCATGCGCACACGCCGGGTCTGGCCGCGCCAGCGCAACCGCGTGACTACCGTGTCCTCGAACAGGCCGCCCGGCTTGGCCACCGCGCGTAGGTGGTGGCCGAAGAAGCGCAGGTAGAACTCGCTGAACGCCGTATCACGGGCGCGCGGCTGCACATAGTCGCGCAGGGTCTGCATGTACTGGTCGAAACTGGGCTCGTCCTGAGCGTAGAGCTGCAGCACCCAGGGGTTCTCGTCCAGTTCATCGAAACTGTCCTGCAGCGCGTTCTCCAAAGCATCGCGGGCCTGCGCGAGCCAGCCAGGTTCCCGGCCTTCGGTGCCCAGCGGCACCAGCTCGTAGAACGCCGCCACCGATTGCCCGTCCTCCAGCAACATGGCCTTCGACTGTGGCAGGAACTCCACCCAGGGCAGCAGTTCCACGAACGACGGCGCGACCTCGTACAGCGCCTGCTCGTCTGCCATGGTCGCCGGCCTGCGAGCTTGCACCACCGCGCCAGGTTCGGGGAGGCCGGCCTGGTGCAGTGCCTCGACGTGGCGCTGCCAGCCGTCCGGCTGCTCGTCATCGGCAGCGCCGGACGCGGCCAGCTTCGGCCAGGGGAGTTTCCAGCGCATCAGTAGTCCTCCACGCGCTCGCCTGGCATGGCGTACTGCACGCGCTGGTACAGCGGGAACACGGTCGTATAGCCCGGAATCGGCACCGGGTCGGTGCCCGCCAAATGGGGATACACGTACATCACGAGGTCGGGGTTGGGCAGGCGCTGGAACTGGCGATAGACCTCGTTGCGCGCCGTGCGCGTATAGCGCATCTGCTCGGCGGGCGCGGCCTGCACGTCCACCTCTGTAAGGGGCCGGCGCAGGCTCTGGCGCGCATCGAGCAGTTGGCGGCCGGCATTCCGTCCGGCCGCGCCACCGCCGTCGCCGGCCTCCTGCTGCCAGATGTCCATCATCGTGCGGTCACCGTGGGTCAGCAGCTTTTCCTTGCTGGTGGCGCAGCCGCCGAGCAGCGCGACGGCTAAGGCCAGCGCCAGGCCTTGAGCCCAGCTATTCAAGTTCGAGAGCATGGCTTTCTCCTGCGCGGTGATCGACCTTGCGGCCTTCTGGATCGAAGTCGATGGCGAGCGGCTTTTCGAGGTGGACGGCGACTTTGGCACCGGGCTGCACATAAACGGCAGCGAAGGCCTGGCCGTAGAGCTTGTTGACCCAGCTCGACATGTCCTGAACGCCACTGGCGAGAATCCGGCCCACGGCTTCCTGGCCGCTGATGCCCACGCTGCCGATGGAGCCGTCGGCGCCGACATAGGACGCCCTGCCGCTGTCGGATTCGATGAGCGAGGCCACGCCTGCGCCAGCCGCCGTGATCAGCGCCTGGGTGCCGAGGTACTGCTGCGCATTGCTGCGCCGCTCGCCGCTGACACAGGGAATGCCATGCGGGTCGCTGATCCAGCCCAGGCCGTCACGTTGTTGGTTGTTCTGCTGGTTGCCCTCGCGATCCTCGGGAATGGTGCGGATGGTCCCGTCATGGAACACGAAGGTGATGCTGCGCACCTGGCCGCGCACGCACGAGAGCGTCCAGTCGCCCGATGCGGTGCCGGAGAACACGGCCCCGGCCACATCGGGGATGTAGATGCCGTTCGCGGTCAAATTGTCCGGCCCGACCAAGACCTTGAAGGGGTATGGATCGTTTACCGTGCCGTCGATCGGCACGCGGCCAATCAGCGCCGTCATTGCCACCGACCCCATCAGCGTCGAGTTGGTCGGCACGGTATAGACGGGCATCGCGCTCTTGACGCCAGCCGCGCGTGCGCCCGCGTTTGCCACGGTTTGCGCTGTGGTTTCCAGCGTGCTCTGCGAGGAGCCGAAGCTGGTGGGGAAGTTTATGCCGCCATTCGACCTGCCGCGTCCGTCGCTTTGTTTCGCGTCATCAGGCTCCACCCAGCGCATACCGCCTTCCATGCCGGCCTCGTCGCCGTCATGCAGGCCCAGCCCCACCGGCAAATCGGCATGGCCGCCGCCACGTCCGCCGATGCTGTCCAGGCGTTGCTGCAGGTCGGCGAGCAGCCCCTCGGTCTGCTGGCGCGTGCTGGCCGCCTGCTGCTGGTCGCGGCGCAGGTTGGAGCGCTCGGATTCGAGGGCCGAATTAATGCGTTGGTCGATGGCGTTCTCGCGCTGGCGCAGCCGCTGGTTCTCTTCACGCTGCGACCTGTTGTCGGACAGCGCGGTTTGAAGCTCGGTACGCAACTGCTTCACCTGGGCAACGAGTGTTGCCACGGTGTCGCGCGGGGTATCGCCCTCGATGCCCAGCGCCTTCATTTCCTCCGGCGTGAGCCTGCTGCTGCCATCTGCGGTGGGCGGCGCCGACGCACCGCCACCGGAGAACAGCCGGATGGCGACGAACAGCACCAGCAGGGCCACGGGGATCAGCAGCCACTTCAGGAGTCCGTTACTGCGCATGGCGGGCCTCCCTGTCGTCGCTGGCTGCTGCTTTGGGCTGCGGGAGATGCACAGCGGGGTCGAAGCGATGGATCGTCGGCAGCAGCGATTGCGCGAGGCCGTGCCCGCGCGTCACCAGGTACAGGACGGTGGTGTCCTCGGGGGTTCCGCGCGGGCCAAGCGCCTCGTGCTGGAAGGTGGCGGTGAGGAAATCGCCTTGCAGCACGCGCGGGTCGAGCGTGGCCCAGCCGGCGCTGGTGTTGGTCAGGCGCACGGCAGTGACCCACTGGTCTTCCAGGCGCCACGAGGCGAGTGCGACCGCGCGTGCCGGCAAGGTCGGCATCAGCGTGCCGAGGTCGAGGTCGCTGCGCAGGTTGACCCGCATAACGCCTGGCAAGGGTTCCACAGTGCGCAGCGGCGCGTAGAGGTTCTGCGCAGCAAAACGTGTCAGCACGACGGGGATTGGCGTTTCGCGCCGCGCCGTCCGGGTACCCGCCTGATCCTGGGCGCGCGCCTGGGGCGCATCGGCACCGTCAGGCTGATCGCCATACCGTGCCGGTGTGCTGTTGCCCTCGACGATGCGTACCGGTTCCAGCTCGGCTTCGCCGTCCTTGGGCGGCTCCGCCGCAATGTCGAGCAGGATCAGCGCGCCGGTGTCGGCGTCCTGCAATTGCAGCCGTGTAGGCTCGATCGGCTCGCTGGCGCGCAGGTACACCGCGCCGCCCGCGCTCTGCACGCGCAAGCGCTCACCGACGCCTGCGGGAACGCCCACGCGGACGTTTCGGTCGATGAACACGATGCGCTCCTGGCCGACCTTCAACGGCACTGCCAGCGGCATGCGCTCCCACCGCAGGATCTCCACCGCCTGGACAGCGGGGGACACGACCACTGCGGCGGCCACGGCCAGCAGCCCAAGCAGCGCGAGTACAGGATGCTTCATGGGCTTCATGGGGAATTACCTCCTTGAGGCGCTTGCGGCGTCAGGCCACCAGGCACCGGGCGCGTCGGCTCCGGGGTGCTGATGCGCTGGGGCGTGCCCTCGTAGCAGTCGAGTACCAGGCCGAACGGGTTGCGGGCGGGATCGACATCCACCCGCGCGACCTTCACGGGGTAGCGCACCAGGGCGCGCTTGACCTGCTCGGCGCCGTAGTACTCGTCGGCGCTGATGTCCAGCGTCACCACCCAGTCGCGGTCGGAGATCACACGCACGCGCGCCGTGGGGTTGTCGCCATAGCTGCGACCGGGAATTTCGTAGATGCCACGCACCCGCTGGCGCAGCTCGCCCGTGCTGCGGCGGTAGTCGTAGTCCGCCTTGAGGAATGCCTGGCAGGACGGGGTGAGGTACGGCGAGAGCGTGTGGAGGTTGCGCGGGTAATCTTCTTCGCCATTCGTCGGCCAGCGATTGAGCGTCTGGAACACGTAGAACGTGAACGCATAGACCGATTCAGGCGGTACTTCCCACCACTTGCGGGTACTGCCGGAGCGCAGGTCAGGCGGAACGTGGATGGTCAGGTCGCGGGGAGCGCTCCACCAGCCTCCGCCCATGACCAGGGCGACGACGACCAGCGCACCCGCGCCGAGGCGCAGCGTCTTGATGTGCGCCTGCAGGTGGGTGATCTCGTTCTTGAAGCGGCTCATCGCGCGCCCCCGTGCGTGCCCCTGCGGGTAGTCCAGAAGCCAGAGCGCGAGATCAGCACATGGCCGCCCATCCAACCGGCCATCAGCGGATGGCGCGTGGCGATGCGCCATTGCAACTGCCGGTACAGCCAGGTGTCGGGACGCCCGCGTTTGAGACGGCGCAGGATGCCGCCGCCAATGAACACGCCCAGCGCCACGCCCAGGACGACGAAGGTTGGCGCGATAGCGATCGTGCGGAACACCCACGACAGCGGCGCGCCGACCACCAGGCCGGCGGCGCCGGACAGGCCGCAGCAAATCCACAACTCGTCGGCGGTGAGGCCGCGCACGACCACTGGGTGCCTGTTGAGCCGGTGTGGAAGGAATGTGACCGTCCCATCGGCACGGACATGCTGTTGCTCGGACATGGCCCGTCCTCGCTTACAGGATGCCGGTGGCTTCGGTGAGCAGCCAGATGCCGATCACGAGCAGGACGGCGCCGATGGCGACCGTGAGACCGAACTGGCCCCAGGTCTTGCGGCCGGTGTGGATTTCCGCGTAGGTGCCGTAGGCGTGGTAGCACACGCCAATGAACATCGACGCCACCACCAACAGGGCCACGAGCATGATGATGTCGTAGCCGTAGTTCCTGATCGTTTCCATGATGCCGCTGCCGGCGCCGCGGGTCGGGTTTTCCAACTGCGGCAGGCCTTGCGCGAACGTCAGTGCGGGCAGCGCGGCGGCACCCAGGGCGACGGCGGCACGTTGGACAAAACGAGTAGTGAGGATGCGGTTTGGCATGGTCAATCCCTTCAGGTCAGGAGAGGAGGAAGAAAGTCAGCACGAGGTACATCGCGACGAAGCGGATGCAGACGCCGAGGAACTGGCGTTGGTTGAGGCGGTTCTCGGCCCACCCCACATAGGCCGTTCGGATGGCCCAGACGCCCCAGACGAGCAGAACCGCGAACACGACGCCGACCAGGACGGTCGCCATCGCCGAAGGCGCGATGCCGCTGTTGGCTTGAAATGCCGAGACCTGGGCGCCGTTCATGGCCTGCCCTGCGCAGTCGTCGGCAGCGATGGCGGGGCGGCCCGCTCCGCGCGGTAGTCGCCGCCCAGTTCGGAGGGGTCGCGTGGCTGGGCGCGTGATGGCGTCAGGTGGAACTGGATGCCGGCGCGCATGCGCGCCAGGTCAGCCAGGAGCCGCGGGTAGTCGAAGTGGTAGCGCTCGCCCGGCTGGATCGGCGCGTGTGCAGCGCCGCCCGTGACGGTGCGCTCCAGCGCGTCGAGCTGACGCAGCGCCGCGATCAGCTCCTGGCGCTGTGCCGGGGATTCGGCCAACGCCATCGAAGACTGCCCCAGCAGCAGGGCAGTCACGAGAAAAGTGGGCACGCCGCGATGCGCGGCGCGCAGCCAGATCGGAGCCAACATCGCGCCATTCCTGTGTGATCAGCAATGGCTTGATCGTGGCGATCAGAGGCGTATCAGGCCGCAAACAATAAGAACCTGCGGATGACCGGATTGATGGCCTAGAGGTACTTCTTGAAGCTGCCCGCCGTCAGGCTCACAGCCAGTCCCAGCATGGCGGCGCTGGGCAGCAGGATCAGCAGCGGATGCACCGAGATCGGCAAGGCCAGGTACGTGACCCAGGGCAGCACGGCCAGTGGCATCAGGCTGGCTTTCGCTCGGTGGTAGATAAAGCCGGATTCGCGGCCCGCGCCGAACCGGCGCACGTCACGCCTCACCAAGCCGTCGATCAAACCGACAAATGCCGCCGTGAAAATCAGTGGCAGCGTGAGCGCCAGGATCAGCAGGCGCACGAGGAAAGTAAGCGTCGTGAAGGCTGCGGCGATCAAGTAACTCTCCGTCCAGACATAGACCTGGCTGATGAAGTAGCGGAAGTTCCGCGCTTGCCCCTGGCTGGGCGCTCGGGCGCGCTCGGCGGTCTGGCTCATGCGCTCCAGCAGTCCTGAGCGCACGAACACCCATTCGTAGGCTGTGTCCACCAGCGCGTGCGCCGTGCGCCCCGGTTCCTGCACGACCACGCTGCGTGTGAAGTGCTTGGACAGGTGCCCCAACTCGTACTGCAGCATCTGCTGGGAGTGCTGCCAGCCCTGGTCCTTCCAGAACAGGTGCATGCCGATGCACTCCATCAGGATCGAGAACAGCAGCGAGCCGACCAGCACCCCGAGCAGTCGGAACGGAAAGGTAATGGTGCCGACGATCAGACCTTGGCGGCGGTTCTGCTCGCGCTGCGCAGTCGAGGCGGCATCGCTCATGGCGCGGTCTCTTCGCTGGCCGTGTCGCCCGTGTCGGTGCTGGGTGTGGCGATGGCCACCTCATCGAGCAGGTCGTTCGGCAAGGCCGCGTCCTGCAAGAGCGGGGAGCTGGTGAACTCCCACCACTGTGTGGCCTCGCTGTAGCTCTGGCGCATGTGCCCCGCGAGTTGCTGCAAGTCCGCCGGCATCACTTCATCCGGGTCTGGCGCCGGCAACGGCATGCGCACCTTCCAAAGCTGGCCACCCTGCAGCAGCGCGAAGCACTGGCCTTTGGGTAGGCCGACGATGTGCGATGGCTCGATCATCGGCACGCTGGACATGCTGATGCGGTCTTGGGTGTTTGACGTAAAGTCCGTCGCGCCGCGAATGTCGGAACTGTCGGTCGCGCCGCTGACGATGGTGGTCGTGTAGACCTCGACCTTCGGCAATTGCCGGGTCAGCAATTCAGCGGTAGCCGTTTCGCGCACCCGCAGCATGAACAGGTTGTTGAAGTTGCCGATCACCTGACCGGCCTTCGCGCGGTTGCCGATGCGGGCCTCGATGTCCGAGAGCGTCTGCGTGTACGCGGTGACTTGCAGTCCAGCACCGCCGCCTTTATTGATCAGCGGGACGAACTCGTCGCCCATCAACTCGTTGAACTCATCGGCATGGACGTTGATCGGCACGCGCGAGCCAGCCGAGGCGCCCGGCAGGCCGTCGTCGATCCCGTGCTTGTAGATGTGGCCAGCGACCGAAACCAAGTCGGAGAACATGGAATTGCCGACCGCCGCGGCGACCTCGGCGTCGGACAGCGCATCGAGGCCGACATAGACCACGGCGCGCTTTCGGATCACCTGCATCCAATCGAAGATCGGGCGTGGGTCGGCCAGGTCGGAGTAGTTCGGGGCCAGAAGCTGGGCGATCTTGCCGCTGGTGAGCTTCTCCAGCAGCGGCAGCAGCGATGCGACGATCTTGTCGAAGTAAGTCTTGTCGTAGCGCACTGCCGAGCGCAGGCCGTCGAGCACCGGGTCGTAGTTGCGCGCCTGCGAGAGGTACTGCTCCAGCGCCACCACGCGCTTTTCGCGCCCGATCATGTTGCGCGGGATGTTCTTCTCGTTGAGCTTGGCCTCGATCTGGACGATCACCTGCCAGGCCTTGGGCTCGGTCTTGGCGAAGTAATGCTGGGCGTACTCGATGAACAGCGCGTCGATGTTGATCACATGGCGCTGGATCAGCATGTAGTCCGGGCGCTGCCCCAGTTCCACCAGGGCACGGGCGATGATGTTGACGAAGCGCCACGCAAACTCGCGAAATGCCGCGCTGTTGCCTTCCCCGGAGAGCTGCCCTGCAACACGGGTGGCCACCTCGCTGATGCGCCCAAAGCGGCCCACGGCGTTGTAGCGCGCGGAAATGTCCGGCCAGCCTAAATGGAAGACATAGAACTCGCCTTCGCGGCCCGCACGCTTGGCCTCGACGTACACCCGCTTCAAAAGATCGGCGTCGCCCTTGGGGTCGATGACGATGACGACCTCGTGCTCGCCGTCGGCGTTCTTGCGCCGGATGTCCTGAGTCACGAACAACTCGGCCAACCGCGTCTTGCCCACGCGCGTGGTGCCCAGTACCAGCGAATGCCCGACGCGCTCACCCAGCGGCAGGCTGACGTCCACCTCATCGGGTTCGATGCCGTGCAGGCGCGGCAGGCCGCCCACAGGCGGCAGCGGGCGCACCGGGTTGAAAGGCACATCCCAGCCCGTGAGCGCGGCCAGCCGGGACAGCGGGAACGGCGCGAACTCCAGCCGTTCCTCCAGCCTGCGCGCCAGCCGGTAGGCCGGCGTCAGCTCGACGTAGCGGCGAAATTCCGGTCGGTACGTCTGCATCAGCCGATGGGTGTGTTTCTGCTCCCACAGAAACCCGCGCCCCACGAACAGACGCTGCTGGCTGACCGGCACGTCCTTGCTGGTCATCACGTAGCGCGGCAAGCGGCGAATGTTGCGCCGGTAGCGCAGGATGACGCGGGCATCGCGGTAGCGGATGGCACCGTAGGCACAGAACGCCAGCGCACTGCCGACGCCCATGGCCGGACTCAGCGCGAGCGACCACGGGGCCACCAGGGACAGAAACGCGGCGCCTGCACACGCCGCGACGGTATAGAACTCCACCGCTGGGCGCAGCAGAACCTCGACCGGCTGTTTCCCCGACATGGCTTCATTGCTCGATGCCGGTGGCTGTGATCAGCACCGGGTAATGCCGCAGACCCAGGCGCTCGGCCAGGTCGTCACCGGCCACAGGCGCGAGGGGAACGCCGGGCACCAGGGCGCGCAGCCGTGCCAGGCCCTGCACGGTCTCGACGTTAACCACCAGGCCCACCGCGCCGCGCTCGCGCAGCGATGTTGCCTGGCGACGAAGCCAGGCGTGGGAAGCCTCGTCGTCGCCGACGACTACGAAAGGCCGCAGGCCCGGTGCCTCGATCACCCGCCGCGCGACGGTGCCAGGCGTGAGCTTGGCACTGCGCACCGGCAACATCGCGGCCTCATCCATGGGCGTGGCGGGCACCGTGAGTATCGGGATGGGCGGTCGGGCTGGAGCATCGGCGCGCGGCTGAAGATTCAGAGCCTCGTAGTACGGCAGCGCCGACGTGCCGCCACGGTCTTCGACCACGATCAGCTGATCGCCGGCACGTGAGGCCAGCGGCAGAGCCGCCAGCAGCACGAGCAAGCCCTTCAGTGTGAGATGGGTCAAATGGGATGTTTTCATGGGGTGCTCTCCTGGCGCGCAGCGAGGGCCGCGGTGGTTGGGTGTGTGCCCTGCACGCGGGCAAGGTGGCGCGACACGCTGCGCCGGTAACGGGCGGCAGGTTCTCCGCCCGCAGGACGGTGGTAGCGACCGATTGCCAGTAACCAGTCCTCGTCCGAGCTGTGCTGCTCCTTCAGAATTTCAGCGGCGATGGCGAGGTTGCTGTATGGGTCGAGCAGGTCGCACGGGCTGGCGTAGCGCTGCTGGTGGTAGCCGAGGTTGATCTGGCCCAGGCCCGCGTCGATGCGTGTGTGCGGCGTGGAGTGCATTGCCTGCTGCAAACCGGCGCAGGCGTCGGCACGGGTGGCGAAGCGGTGCGACTGGCCGGCGACGTTGAGCGACCACGGCCACGGGACGATGCGCCCGTTGCGTCGAATGCCGCTCTCTTGCAAGGCCACCGCGTAGAGCACCGTCGATGGGATGCCCGCTCGCTGAGCGGCAAGCTGGTAAGCCGGTGGCGGAATCTCCTGGGCATGGGCGGCGCAGGCGCACAGGCCCGCCGCGAGCGCCAGTGCGCGCAAGCACTGCGAAACGGAGGTGGCCACTAAGGCTGGCGCAGCCATTGGCCGTTCACCTCGCGCACGACTGCTGGAAGCTCGCCGGGCAAGCTCAGCGACAGCCACCGCCCGCCATCATGGTTGAGCGTGATGCCACCGCTGCGCACGCGCGCCGGATCGACGTTCGCACGCTTGGCCCAGTCGCGAATACGTGTGTCGTCCTGGCGGCTACCAACCATGTACAGGTCGAACTCGGTGCCAGAGGATTGCAGGCGCTGCACAAGCTGCCCGCAGGCCGCGCAGCCGTCCTTGACGAACACCGCCGTGCGGCCGGAGCCGCGTTCGGCACCCGCGTTGGGCTTGTCGTCAGGCAGGTTCACTCGCTGCATGCCGGGATTCAGGCGCTGCCAGGCCTCGTCGTAGGCACGCTGGTAGGCGAGCAGCTTCTCGACGCGGCGCGCTTCGACCTGCACCTGCAGCTCTGCGTAACGGCGCCGTTCCTCGTCGGTGCGCGCCTCGATGCCCAGGGCGGACAGCGGGTCCAGGTTGGGCGAGTAGATGCCCAACGGCCCGTCCATCAGTTCGCGATAGCGCGCCCACTCCTGCGGTTGCAGGCCCCAGTCGCTTGCCACCCGGTCGTCCAGGATGCGGGCGACAAGGAGGCGCTCCTGGCTCTGCGCATTGCGGGCGGAGGCCGTGGCCGGCTGCTGCGCCCAGGCGGGCAACTGGGCAGACGCGAGCAGGAGCGCGGAAAGGATGATCGACGGTTTCATGTCGTGCGCTCCGCTCAAGGAATCGCCATGCGACGGGTCTGGTCGCCGGCCTGGAACACCGCGGTGTTGCCCTCGACTGCCTGCAAGCGCCACGGGCCGACGGCATCGCCGGGAAGCAGCACTTGAAGCTGGTCGGGCGTGAAGTTCCCGTTGTTCGGCGCGACGGACAGGCTGCGCTGGCCGGCGCGAAGTTCGGCGCCGACGATGCGGAACGGCAGTGGCGGCGGTTCCGGCTTGGCGGTGGGCCTGGTCGGTACGCGCGGCTGGGCGGACGCTGCGGCACGCGCAACAGTCTGGCGTGTCTTGATTTGCTCGACTTCGGTGCGCAGCGCCTGAAGGTCTTCGGCAGCGGCATAGCCGCTCAGCGCTTTTTCGACCTGAGCAGCGCGTGCTTCCAGGAGTTCGCGGGTGTCTTTGAGGTCTGCCGCCGTTGCGACGGCTGGACGCTGCTGGATGGCATCAATGGTCTCGGCCAGGCCCATCGCCTGCGCTTCGAGACGTTGCAGGCGGGTATCAAGCTGATTCTGGTCGGTCTGGTCGTTCACCGCCTGGTAGCCGAGAGCGACGAAGACGCTGAGGCTGATCAGCCAGAGCCACATCAGGCTCTGCACCACCACGGCGGTGATCGGGCGACGGGGAGACTGCGCGGCATTCATGGCTGGCCTCCCGAACCCGAAGGCATCAGCGGAAACGTCTGCACCGCCTCGGCAGCGGGCGGCTCGTGTGCGTGCTCGGCGGTCGCACTGCCTCCAGGCCGCTCGAAGCAAATCTGCCGTGCCCGTTCATCCGCATGCAGTTCCCAGGCCGGGCCAGCCAGGGTGAGCAGCGCATCGCGCAAGGTCATGGGGCCAAGATGCAGGTGCGCCGCCGGCAGCGGGAGCACATACAACTCGGTCACGGCGCGAGGCGTCTCGCAAAGCTGGTAGCCGCTGCGTTTGAGCACATGCCGCAGGCCATCGCCCACCGTGGCACGGGCATCCTCGGGCATGAACACGTCGATGGTCTGCAACAGCAAGTCACGCTGCGCCGCCGTGGGTGTCAGCTCGACCAGCGTGTAGCGGCCATAGCGCACGACGGGAATGAACTCGGGGGCCTCGGGTTCGGGAGCGGAGGAGACGCCTTCTATGGCGTCTGGCACCAGCGGCGCGGTCGTGGTGGCGCAGCCGCTGGCCAGCGCTGCGGCCAGGAGACCAGCGCCGACCAGACGCCGGGATACATGGGTTGCGGGCATGGCATCGGCTCTTCTGTTGCGATGCCGATACCTTGGCGGCACGGTGCCGTGCGGTCAGCCAGGAATGCGAACTGGGTAGTGCCCGGTTTCAGGGGCGACCCGGATGCCTACTGCGTATCGTCCAGGCGGTACAGACGCACCCGTTGTTGCGCACAACCAGTAGCTCATGGATCAATAGGCGGATTTGCAGTTAAGCCGCAATATGGGACGAAAAACGGTGTACTTCGCGAATCAATTGCAGGGTGGCTGCCGTAGCACGCCAAAGAAAAAACGCAGCCCCGCCCACGAAGAACGCGAGTGGGGCTGCAAGTTGTGAACAATAGAAAGCCGGCGGCGCTAGGCCGGCGATGGCGTGGAAATCAGGCGGTGACCAATTGCCGGGCCAGTGCGACCTCGACGGAATCACCGTCCTGATTCAGAACATCCAGCCCCGATTCGGGCACGTCGCCCGAGGTGGACTGCGAGACCATGATCTTCTTGGCCATCAGTTCCAGGCAGGTCATCTGCGAGGAACCGGCATAGCCGAGGTAGATCACGCGCACGGGCTGTTTCTGCCCGATGCGCCAGGAGCGGCGTGCTGCCTGTTGGAGCGAGTACACGTTGTAGCCACTTTGCATGAACACAATCGTCGGGAACTCCAACAAATCCAGTCCCGTCTTGACCAGCTCGGGATTGGTGACGAGCACGTCGATGCCACGGTCCAGTTGCTCGGCGATCCAGTCTTCTCGGCGGCTGGCATCCACGCTTGCGCGCAGTACCGCCACCTTGAAGCCTTCCTGCTCCAGCAGCCCCTTCAGGCGCGACGTGGTGTCGCGCGTGCCGGTATAGACCGTGTAGGCCAGAACGTTGCGGCCCTGTTCCTTCTCCGCTTTGCAGATATCGATCAGCTCACGCTCCTTGGGGCTGATCTCGAACTCATTGAACTGAGCCGGGACAAACGCCAAGGTGTTGCGCGTGCGCGGATGCACCACGGTCTCCGACCGGAAGCAGCAATCCGGCCAGGCCAGCAGCACGTTGAGCACCACCCCCAGCAAGGTCGTATCGCGTCGCGCCAGAGCCTGTTTCAGCTCTGCGGTCAGCCGACCCGCCAAATCGCGGTAGGCCGCAGCTTGCGCCACGTCCATCTGGACTTCACGAAACTCCTCGTCATACGGCGGCAGGACGTTGCCACCGATGTCCTTGAGCTTGAGAAAGATCGTGAACGGCAGGATGCAGCGCAAGACGCCTTTCGGGCCGAAGCCGGGAGCCTTGACGGTGCGCACCGATACCTTGGTGCCCTTGGCCGTCTTGTGCGCCGTGCCGGCGCTCTCGGAGTAGATGTCCTTGAGGACGCCGTGATCGCGCATGAACGCCATCGCAGCCGAGGTCATGCTGCCGCTCGTGGTCGGGCGGTAGCCGTCTTCGATCATCCGTCCTGGCAGTGCCCGGAACAGCAGGTA
>NZ_JAOCLC010000066.1:0-26142 GCF_029845105.1 Stenotrophomonas sp. GD03654
TAGAACCCACGTGCACGGTATCGACACGGGTGGTTTACACCGCTCGTCCGAAGCTGGATACCCTGCCCTGCCAAAGGTACGCCCATGGCCCGCCCGATCTGGACCGGCACGCTGTCGTTTGGCCTGCTCAACGTGCCGGTGTCGCTGATGTCCGGCGAACGCAAGGTCGATCTGCAGTTCCGCATGCTCGATTCCCGCGACCGCAAGCCGATCCGTTTCGAACGGGTCAACGCCGACACCGGCGAGGAAGTGCCCTGGAAGGACATCGTCAAAGCCTACGAGTACGACAAGGGCAGCTATGTCGTGCTCGAGGAAGGCGACATCCGCTCGGCCGCACCGGAGAGCCACGAAGCGGTGGAAGTGGAATCGTTCGTGGATGCGGCGCAGATCGACCCGCGCTACTACGAGAAGCCCTACCTGCTGGTACCCGGCAAGAAGGCCGAAAAGGGCTACGTGTTGCTGCGCGAAACGCTGCGCAGCACCGGCAAGGTGGGCATCGCGCGGGTGGTGGTGCGCACGCGCGAATACCTGTGCGCGGTGATGCCGCATGAGGACGCGCTGGTGCTGATGATCCTGCGCTATCCGCAGGAACTGGTGGATCCGGAGGACTACAAGCTGCCCACCGGCAAGCTGTCCGACTACCGCATCACCAGCAAGGAAACGGCGATGGCCGAACAGTTGATCGAGTCGATGGCCGGCGACTGGGATCCGTCGCAGTACCACGATGAATTCCGCGAGCGCCTGCAGCAGGTGTTGAACAAGCGCATCAAGTCCAAGGGCGGCACCACGCGGGTGGACGATGAGCCGGCACCGCGCGAGGACGCCAGTACCAATGTGGTCGACTTCATGGCGCTGCTGCAGAAGAGCCTGGATGCGAACAAGCGCACGCCGGCGAAGAAGGCGGCAGCGCGCAAAGCAGCCGCCAAGTCGCCGGTGAAGAAGGCCGCAAAGAAGACAGCGAAGAAGGCTGCAAAGAAGACCGCACCCCGGCGCAAGGCAGGTTGAACCATGTCGCTGCACCAGTACCGGCGCAAGCGGCGCCTGGGCGGCGGCGCCGGGCAGACACCGGAGCCCGACGACACGCGTGCCCCCGGTGACCCGAAGCGGCGGCCGACCTTCGTCATCCAGCTGCACCACGCCAGTTCGCGCCACTATGACTTCCGCCTTGAGATGGACGGCGTGCTGAAGAGCTGGGCAGTGCCGAAAGGACCTTCGCTTCGCGTCGGCGAGAAGCGGCTGGCTGTGGAAGTGGAAGATCATCCGTTGTCCTATGCCGGCTTCGAAGGAGACATTCCTGAAGGCCACTATGGTGCGGGCCACGTGGAAGTCTTCGATCACGGCACCTGGGCCTGTGAAGGCGATCCACTGCAGGCACTGGCGGCGGGCAAGATCGACTTCGTACTGCACGGACAACGCCTGGCCGGTGGATGGAAGCTGGTGCGCACCGCGATGAAAGGACGCCAGGTGCAGTGGCTGCTGATCAAGCGCGACGACGGTGAAGCGCGCGACGCCGAAGCGGATGACCTGCTGACGGCACCGATGCCGAAACGAGCACCTGCGGCGAAGAAGCGTTCCGCAGAGAAGGCGGCGCGTGCAGCACCCGTCGCACGCACGACCACACGCAAGGCCGATGCGCGCTGGCGTGCACGCGCACTGCAACTGCACAACGCACGTGATAAGGCCTATCCCCGCGGATTCAAACCGCAGTTGACCGATCATCGCGAAAGCGCGCCGGATGGAGAGCGCTGGCTGCATGAGATCAAGTGGGATGGCTATCGTCTGCTGGCCGATCTGCACGAAGGCGAGGTGAAGCTGCGCTCCCGCAACGGCCTGGACTGGACCGATGATTTTCCCGAGGTGGTACAGGCCGTGCAGGCGCTGCCGGTGCGCGATGCGCGCCTGGATGGCGAGCTGGTGGTTCTGGACAAGGAAGGACGCAGTGACTTCGCCGCGCTGCAGCGGGTGATCGACGGCAGTTCGAAGCAACCGCTGCGCTACATCGTGTTCGATCTTCCCGGTGTGGCCGGCGTGGACATCAGTCGTGCACCGCTGATGGAGCGCAAGGCACTGCTGAAGGATCTCATCGGGCCAGCGCCCGGCACCCTGGCCTTCAGCGAGCACGTGATCGACCATGGCCCGCAGGTGTTCGACGCCAGTGGCAAGGCCGGCTTTGAAGGCATCGTCAGCAAACAGGTGGATGCGCCGTATGTAAATACCCGCGCGCGCAGCTGGGTGAAGGTGAAGCACGAAGACACCGACGAGTTCGTGATTGTCGGCTACACGATGCCGAAGGGTTCCCGGGTGGGGTTCGGCTCGCTGCTGCTGGCGACGCCGGACAAGGGCGGATTGCGCTATGTGGGCCGCGTTGGCACCGGCTTCGACGACGAGAACCTGCGCGCGCTGCTCAAGGCACTGCAGCCACTGGCAGTGAAGACGCCCGTGCTGCAGCTGCCGGCGCATGTGCCGTTCCGCGCAGCCAGCGTGCGCTGGGTGAAGCCGGTGACGGTGGCGGAAGTGGCGTTCCGTGGCTGGGGAAAGGAAGGCCTGCTGCGCCAGGCCAGTTTCAAACGGCTGCGCGGCGACAAGCAGAAGGAGGACCTGGGAATGAGCACCGCAGATGCCGAAACCGGAGGCGAGGTCCAGATCACTCATCCGGAGCGGGTGGTGTTTCCAAAGCAGAAGCTCAGCAAGGGAGACGTGGCGGACTACTACCGGAAGATGGCACGCTGGATCCTGCCCGAGATTGCTGGACGACCGCTGTCACTGCTGCGCTGCCCGGACGGCGTGGGCAAGGCCTGCTTCTTCCAGAAGCACCATGGTCCCGGCCTGGGCGATGCGGTACATGCGGTGCCCCTGCAGCAGAAGAGCGGCCGCGAGGAGTACGTCTACATCGACGATGCGCGGGGTCTGCTGCAACTGGTGCAGATGAATACCCTGGAACTGCATCCCTGGGGCGCGACCGTGGCCGACCCCGAGCACCCGGATCGTCTGGTGTTCGATCTCGACCCAGGCGAAGGCGTCAGCTGGGCACAGGTGAAAGCAGGTGCACGCGATGTGCGTGACCGCCTGCAGCAGGTGGGCCTGAAGAGCTTCGTGCGCTTGTCCGGCGGCAAAGGCGTCCACGTGGTGGTGCCGCTGCAGCCCAAGGCTGGCTGGGACGAGGCGAAGGCGTTCTGTGAGGCATTCGCGCAGGCAATGGCGCTGGAGAAGCCTGATCGCTACGTGGCGACGATGAGCAAGGCCAAGCGCAGTGGCGTGATCTTCATCGACTGGTTGCGCAACACCCGAGGTGCCACCAGCGTGTGCTCGTGGTCGCTGCGCGCGCGCGATGGCGCCGGCGTAGCGGTGCCGCTGCGCTGGGAGGAACTGGCGCGTATCAGTGCTGCCGACGCCTTTCCCATGGGCAAGGCGCTGGAGAGGGCGCAGCGGCTGAAGAGTGACCCATGGCAGGGCATCGCGCAGTTGAAGCAGACGCTGCCGCGCATGGATCTGTAGAGCCGAGCCGATGCTCGGCTGCCTGTGTCGGTGTGCATGAAAGCCGAGCATGGCTTCGGCTCTACAGGGGCGGCGTTACCCTGCGTCGCGCGAGGGGCGGCGCCCGAACCACCAACCGACCAGCAGTTGCAACGGCAGCGATGCCAGCAGCGAAATGACGAACCAGAACGGGAAGTCCGCACCCGCCGTCCACATCGCGTAGCCACAGCCCAGCGCGATCAGCGACCAGATCGAGAAGCCGTGTGAACGCGGCCAGCACGGCGCGTAATAGGTGGCGAAGGAAATGCCCGCGATGCCACCGAGCACGCTGAAGGCGAGATCCCAGCCCAGCTGCATGCTGTTGTTGTTCGGCGTCATGCCCAGCAACGGCGGCAGCCAGCTGGCGACGCTGCTGACCAGCGCGAGTGACAGCACGCCGCCGATCAGGGCAACGAGGGACAGGAACAGGGTCTTGAGCAGGCCAGGCATGCGCGCATTGTACGGCTGCCACGGAGTGCCCGGGTTGCCGGCCAGCGGCCGGCACTACCGATGGATCGGCATGGCCGCCGCGTCCGTGGGAGAGGGGGACGGAGCGACGACGGCCATGCACAGGCGGTCAGGCGGCGAAGTCGAGTACCACGCGGCCCTCAATGGTGCCCGCATGCATGCGCGCGAACACCTCGTTGATGTTTTCCAGGCGATCGGTGCTGACCGTGGCCGCGACCTTGCCTTCGGCAGCGAACTGCAGCGACTCCTGCAGGTCCAGCCGGGTACCGACGATCGAGCCACGCACGGTGATGCCGTTGAGCACCATGCCGAAGATGTCCAGCGGGAAGTTGCCGGGCGGCAGGCCGTTCAGCGAGACCGTACCGCCACGACGCACCATGCCCAGTGCCTGCTCGAACGCCTTCGGCGACACCGCCGTGACCAGGGCGCCGTGCGCACCGCCGATCTCCTTCTTCAGGAAGGCGGCGGGGTCGGTGGTGCGCGCGTTGACGGTGATCTGCGCGCCGAGCTGCCGGGCCAATGCCAGCTTGTTGTCGTCCACATCCACCGCAGCCACGTTCAGGCCCATCGCGCGGGCGTACTGCACGGCCATGTGGCCCAGGCCACCGATGCCGGAAATCACCACCCAGTCCCCGGGCTTGGTGTCGGTCACCTTCAGGCCCTTGTAGACGGTCACGCCGGCGCACAGCACCGGCGCGATCTCGACGAAGCCTACGTCCTTCGGAAGCAGGCCGACATAGTTGGCATCGGCCAGTGCGTACTCGGCGAAGCCGCCGTTGACTGAGTAACCGGTGTTGCGCTGTGTCTCGCACAGCGTTTCCCAGCCACCCAGGCAGTGTTCGCAATGGCCACACGCCGAGTACAACCAGGGGATGCCGACCCTGTCGCCTTCCTTGACGTGCCCTACCCCGCCTCCCACGGCCACGATGTGCCCCACGCCCTCGTGACCGGGGATGAATGGCGGGTTCGGTTTCACCGGCCAGTCGCCCTCGGCGGCGTGCAGGTCGGTGTGGCAGACGCCACAGGCCTCGATCTTGACCAGCACCTCGCCCGCCCCCGGGCGTGGTACAGAGACTTCCTCGATCACCAGTGGCTTGCCGAACTCACGCACGACAGCGGCCTTCATGGTCGAATTCATGTTCGGATCTCCGTAGTGCGCTTGCCCACAGAATGACGCCGGCGCGAGGCCGGCGCTTTGATCACGATCAAACCTTTGAAGATTCGTGCAGCCGGTTCAGCTGGCCAGTACCGATGCCTCGCGGGCGAGGCGCTCGATGGCGTCCCAATCACGCGTCTGCAGCAGCGCCGGAGTGGTCAGCCACGACCCGCCCACGCACAGCACGTTGGGCAGGTGCAGGAACTGCGGCGCAGTCTGCGCGCTGATGCCGCCGGTCGGGCAGAAGCGCACATCGGCGAACGGACCGTGCCAGGCCGCCAGCAATGCAGCACCTCCGGCCTGTACCGCCGGGAAGAACTTGAAGGTGTCGTGGCCGTGCTCCAGGCCCAGGATCAGGTCCGAGGCGGTGGCGGCACCGGGCAGGTACGGCAGGTCGGCATCGCGCACGGCGGCGTACAGCGCCGGCGTGGCACCGGGGGAAACGGCAAAACGCGCACCGGCCTGCTTTGCCGCCTGCATCTGTGCGGCGTTGAGCACGGTGCCGGCGCCGATCACCGCATCGGGCACGGCCTCGACCATGGCCTTGATGGCATCCAGTGCCTGCGGCGTGCGCAGCGTCACTTCGATCACCGGCAAGCCGCCGCGGAACAGCGCCTGGGCTACTTCGACCGCTTCATTCACATCTTCGGGGGTGTACACCGGAATCACCGGTGCCAGCTTCAACAGCGCGCGCAGGCGCGGATCAGCGCTGGACATGGTCTTGCTCCTTGCCCGACAGGGCATCGCGGATCGCCGCCGGGTCCGGCAGCGCAGCGGCGCATGATGCCACGTGGCTCACCAAGGTGCTGGCGGCGCCCCGCCCTGCCCCCGGTTCAGGCCGGGTCGGCCTGCAACGCCTGGATGCGACGCTGGTACCAGTCACCACCGAGCGGATCGAACACGGCCGAGCGCTCCATCTGCGCCTCGTACACGTGCACCGAGATCGCCAGTGCGTCATCGCTGGCGTTGCGCAGGGTGTGGTACTCGTGCGGCGGGATCAGGCTTCCGGCACTGCCGCAGCCTCCGCGCAGCGCGGCGTGGCGGCGGAAGCGGCAGCGTTCTCCTGTGCGCTCCAGCAGCTCGTAACGGGTGATCTCCAGCTCGCCCGACCACACTCCTTCCACACACCACATGGCATCGTGGTCGTGCAGCGGCGTGCCCTGACCTGGGCCCCAGCTCATGGCGATCACGCTGTAGCCGTGTTCGCGGCTGTGGTACAGCGGGCGGCGCGCGTAATGATCACTGACCGGCCGATGCACACATTCGGGCAACTCAATGCGGCTGTCCGCGATGGCTTCCTGCAGCGCCAGCTGCAGGTCGGCGGTGATGCGCTCGGGGTCACCGGAGGTCATCGCCGCGTCGACCGCGGCGATCAACCGGTCGCGGCCACGGAATGGCGGAAACGGAGAAGTCTGCAGTTCCATGCCCCGAATGTAGCGGAGCATGGTTAAGGGAATGTTGGCGTTCGCGCGCGTCGCACCCGTATTCAGAGCAAGCGCGCGTGAAAAACGGTTCAGATGCAAATGGAGCAGACCGATCACAATGGAACCTCACGCGGTAAAACGTGTCGAACACGACGTGTGCCGCTCCAGCTGCGACATTCCGCAACTTCGCGCCCGACGGGCGCAAGGCTAGAATTCTCCGACTTACCTGGTTCTATACATGTCAGTGCGAAATATTAGCGATGCCGCGTTGCCGGCATCGAAGGGCAAGGCTGCCACGATCAACGACATCGCACGACTGTCGGGAGTTTCCAAGAAAACGGTTTCAAGAATCATCAACAACTCGCCGCTGGTGCGCAAAGACACCCGCGACAAGGTCGAGGCGTTGATGCGCGAGGTCGGTTACGTGCCCGACCCCCTGGCGCGCGGCCTCGCGTTCCGCCGCTCCTTCCTGATCGGCCTGGTGTATGACGACCCGGGCGCCCAATGCATCGTCGACCTGCAGCACGGCGCGCTGGAAGCGCTACGCGGCACCGGCTATGAGCTGGTCGTGCATCCCTGCGACAGCCAGTCTCCGGACTGCGCGCACGGCGTGCGGCGCTTCGTGCAGCAGCAGAAGCTGCACGGCGTGATCCTGGGCCCGCGAGCCTCCGAGTCGGCTGTATTGACGGAGATGCTCGACGGCATCGAATGCCGCTATGTCCGCATCAACGCGCATGTGTCGGATGACGCGGCACAGGCGGTGGTCACCCACGATCGCGACGGTGCAGCCGCGGCAGCGGGCTATCTGCTCTCGCTCGGCCACCGCGACATCGCGGTGATTGCCGGACCGGGCAATCGCCGCACCGCACGCGAGCGTACCCATGGCTTCCTCGACCGGTTGGCCCAGGTGGGCCTGACCCTGCCGGGTGAGCGTGTGCTGGAAGCGGGCGATACCTTCGAGTCCGGCGTGCATGCCGCAGAGCGTCTGCTGATGGGCGGACAGCGCCCCAGTGCGATCTTTGCCGGCAACGATGAAATGGCTGCCGGCGTGTACCAGGTGGCGTTGCGTGCCGGCATTGCGGTGCCACAGCAGTTGTCGATCGTCAGCTACGACGACAGCCCGCTGGCGTCGCGGCTGTGGCCGCCGCTGACCTCGGTGCGTCGCCATGTGTCCGATATCGGCCGCGTGGCCGCATCGATGCTGGTGCAGGCCGACGTGCCGGATGCACCGACCGCAACCAGCGTGCACCCGCAATTGATGGTGCGCGGTTCCTGCCGGGCCGTGGACGCCTGACTGCCCTGCCCTCGCCTGCACCGCCGTGACGGTGCAGGCACCAGGCATCGATGAAAACGGCGCATCCAGGTGCGCCGTTTTCAGTGCGAAGCGGTGTGCGCCGTGCGCTTACACGTCGCCGCCGTCGGCCCAGCCTTCACCGGTGCCCTTCTGGAACACGCGGTCATCGCCCTGCACATCGCCCGCCGGCAGATGCGCCTGATCAGACAGCGCCGCGTAGATCGGGGTGAAGTCCGGCGACGTCGCCTGCATCAGCTGTTCGAAGCTGTCGATGACGAAGTAGGTCTTCTGGAAGGTGTCGATGCGGTACTTCGTGCGCATGATCCGCTGCAGGTCGAAACCGATGCGGTTGGGCGCGGCCGATTCCAACGAGTACAACGACTCGCCCTTAGACGACACGATGCCGGCGCCGTAGATGCGCAGGCCTTCGGGCGTATCGATCAGGCCGAATTCCACCGTGTACCAGTACAGGCGGGTCAGGTTCTGCAGTGCATCCGGGCCGATCGCATGGGCCTTGACGCCGCCACGGCCGTACGCCTCCATGTAGTCGGCGAACACCGGGTTCATCAGCAGCGGCACGTGGCCGAACAGATCGTGGAACAGGTCCGGTTCGGCGATGTAATCAATCTGGTCCGGGCGACGGATCCACCAGGTCACCGGGAATCGGCGATTGGCCAGATGGTCGAAGAAATCCAGTTCCGGCAGCAGGCCTTCGACGCCGACCAGGGTCCAGCCGGTGGCCGCGCCCAGTACTTCGTTGAGCTGGTCGAAGCGCGGAATCATGTGCGCGCTCATGCCCATCTCGTCCTGTGCATCCAGGAATTCCTGGCAGGCGCGGCCGACCAGCAGCTCGCGCTGGCGCTGGTACAGCGTGCTCCAGGTGGCGTGGTCGTCGGCGCTGTAGGTGTCCCACGGCTGCTCGACGAGCGCGGTGGTATACACCGGCACGT
The DNA here is from genome assembly GCF_029845105.1 of Stenotrophomonas sp. GD03654. Lineage (NCBI taxonomy): Bacteria > Pseudomonadati > Pseudomonadota > Gammaproteobacteria > Lysobacterales > Lysobacteraceae > Stenotrophomonas > Stenotrophomonas sp. GD03654. The sequence goes on from NZ_JAOCLC010000066.1 coordinate 8,806, forward strand.
AGCCCTTGTCGGTCTGCTGGTGTTCGACGCGGCGGGGCTGGACGGGGTCCATGGGGCACTCCTTGACGGGATATCCAAGATGCTAGGGCAGGGCGCGCGCAACAGGGTTGCAAAAGTTGCGTCGATTGGCCTTGTTGGCGCAATATCCTTGCGTACTCACCATGTTGCGGGGCAACAATGGCCGGAGAAGTCCAGTTCGATCGCACGGATATACGCCTGCTGGCTGAAATCCAGCGGGATGGGCGCGCCACCAACGCCGAGCTGGCGACACGGGTGAACCTCTCGCCCTCGGCCTGCCTGCGGCGCCTGCAGCGGCTGGAAAGCGAGGGCGTGATCGTCGGCTATGGCGCGCGGCTGGAGCCGCGCCAGCTGCGCCTGGGCCTGCAGGCCTTCGTGCGCGTGCAGCTGGAAAAGCACGACCAGGCCGCGATCGGGCACTTCGTGGACAGCGTGCAGGGCTGGGATGAAGTGGTGGCCTGCCATGCACTGACCGGCGACATGGACTACCTGCTGCACGTCTACGTGCGTGACCTGGAGCATTTCTCGCACTTCCTGCTGGACCGGCTGCTCAATGCCGGCGGCGTGGCCGATGCCAATTCCAGCTTCGTGCTGCGCACGGTGAAGGGCTTCCAGGCATTGCCGCTGTCGCAGCTGGAATAAGCGCGCTGCCACGATTTGACGGCACCGGGCGGGTAGCCGAGCATCACCGCCCTGCGCGCGCCGCAGCGTTCCTTTTCCGGTTCCACGCATGTCCGAACTCCAGCACCCGCTGCCCACAACCACTTTCCTGCCGCTGCAGCGCAAGTCGCTGGCGCGCTACATCGCCCATGGCAAGCCACCGCAGACGGCCTTGGAGCAGGCCGGGCTGATGGCCGCGCAGCTGTGCCGGACGCGCCTGCACCCAGCGGCCGAGATCGAGCGCTTGCTGCATGATGCCTGCGCGCTGTTAGCCGGCAACGAAGGCGCGGCTGCACAACTGGCCGGCCCCGGTGGCGGTGGCCAGCCGGAACTGGATGCCTGGCTGAGCGCATTGGCCGCCCACGGCGTGCTGCTGGCGCCGGCGGAGATCCTGCAGGACGTCATCGCGCAGTCGCCACGGGAATACCCGGGCCTGGCCCTGCAGCAGGCCTGCCAGGAAACCCTGGTCGAACATGAGATCCGGTTTCCCGCCACTTTTTCCAGTGACGATGACGAGGCCCCGCAGGATGACGTTGCCGCTGAAGATGCGCGGGCGGTCGAACACCATGGCCTGTACACGTCCGAGCAGGCCCGCGTGCTGCGCGCCATCGCCGCCAACCCCGATGAACTGATCGACCTCGATGGTTATGCCGGCACCGGCAAGGGCCACCTGGTGCTGGCGCTGATGGAGGCGCGGCCCGGCCGCTACACCTACGTGGCGCCCTCGCGTGGGCAGGTGGAAGCCTTCCGCGCCCGCGTGCCGGCCAGCACTGCGGTGCGCCTGCTGACCCAGATCGAGTTCGCCAACCGCGTGGCCCAGCACGCCGCGCGCAGCGGCCAGACCGGTGGCTTCGTTGCCAGCTATCGGCGCAGCACCCGTACGCCGCGCGAGATTGCCGGCCGCATCGGCCTGCAGGGCATCGGTGGACGCAGCCCGGAGCAGGTGCTGCTGACCGCTTTCGAGGCCATCAACCGTTGGTGCGCGTCGTCGGCACCGGGCATGGCGTTCCAGCATTTCGACCGTTCGGTGCCCGCCGCGATGCTCGACGTGTCGCCGTACATGGCGGCCGCCGAGCACGTCTGGCGCTGCATGTTCGACGCCGAACTGCAGCGGGGCACGCTGCTGAGCCTGAGCCCGGCGCACATCGGCAAGTGGCTGGCGTTGCGCGGCGTCACCCCCCCGCTGGACATGGGCATGTTGCTGGTGGACGAGGCGCATGACCTGAGCCCGTCGTGGAAGCAGTTGCTGGCCGGCCATGCGCCTGGCGTGGTCAGCCTGGGTGATCCGCACCAGTGCCTGACGGGTACGGTGCCGCGCTGGACCGCGTCGAAGGTGCTGGAAATGCACCAGTCGGTGCGCCAGGGCAACCAGGTCGAGGGCCTGGTCAATCAGACCCTGGCGCTGGATGGGCTGGGCCAGGACAGCGCGCCGTTCGTCGGTGCCGCCGACCGCGCCACCGGTGTGCTGCATTACCGCGACTGGGCGCAGGTGCCGAGCGAGGGCCTGCGCATCCATGGCAACGTCGCCGATCTGGCTTTGGATGCGGCACAGCTGCAGGCGCTCGGGCTGCGGCCCTACCTGCATCCGGCATCGCTGCGCGCGCTGCGCAGCGTGCTGCAGCGGCCGCTGGATGCGTGGCGCCGGCGCCACGACAGCGCATCGGACCCGGCGTGGGAGCGCTTCCTCGCCACGCAGGCCGACGACGGGCAGGGCGTGCTGGTCGAACTGTTCGCGTCTGCCGATCGGGTGCAGTCACTGCTGCAGGCGCTCGACGATCAGGACACGCCCGCAGAAGGGCGTGTGGCGCTGTGCCTGGCCGAGCACGCGAAGAACCTGCAGTTCGACGTGGTCTCGCTGTCACCCGGTTGCTTCAGTGCGGGGCAGGGCGTGCGCATCTGGCACAACCCGGTGCGTGCGGTCTATCTGGCACTCACCCGTGCGCGACGCCAGCTGCATGTGCCGGCCGATGGCATGGAACAGCTGCAGCACACGGCGACACTGCAGGAACAGGCGCGCCAGAGGCACAGGCGCGAGCGGCAGCAGGCCAGCGGTTACCGGCCTGCGCGCTAGAACGCGCGTCGCTGTCTGGCAGCGCCACGCTGGCTCGGGTCAGCACTTGTCCTTGCGGCCCATCAGCTTGCCCAGGCGCGAGGCTTCCTCGCACTTCGGCGCGGCCACCGGGGCCGGTGCCGCTGCGGCGGCGCGCGCACGCTGCAGCTGCTGGATCTTGGCGCGGATCTGCGGCATCGCCGCCATGGCGGCCTTTTCGCCTTCGAGGATCGCGGTGCCACGCTGGCTGAAGTCGGCGGCACCGATGTCCAGCACCTTCGGGCGGATGACGATGTCGGCGCGTGCCAGTTCCTGTTCGCCCAGGCGCTGGCCCATGATCGAGATGGACTGGTTGACGATGCCCAGCATGTCGGTCGGCGCCTTGCCGCTGGCCTTGCTGGAGATGTCCACGGCGATCACGAAGTCGGCGCCGAGCTGGCGTGCGGCATCGACCGGCACCGGGCTGACCACGCCGCCGTCGATGTAGTTGCGGCCGCCGATCTTCACCGGTTCGAACACGCCGGGGATGCTGCTCGACGCGCGCACCGCCTGGCCGACGTTGCCGCGCACGAAGATCGCACGCTCGCCGGTTTCCAGCTGGGTGGCGACGGCGGCGAACGGCTTCTTCAGGCGCTCGGCAGGACGGTTGGCAACCTGCTCGTTGACGTAGTCCTGCAGCTTCTGGCCCTGCACCAGGCCGCCGGAGAACAGGCGCACGTCGCGGATGCTGGCTTCGTCCAGTGCCACCGCCTTGCTCTGCATCTGGAACGCGTCCATGCCGCTGGCATACAGCGCACCGACCACGCTGCCGGCGCTGGTGCCGGATACCACGGCCGGCTCGAAGCCATTGGCCTCCAGCATCTTGATCACGCCGATGTGGGCGAAGCCCTTGGCTGCGCCACCACCGAGGGCGATGCCGATCTTCACCGGCTTGGCCTGCGGCACCACGGTCGGCGCAGGCGGCGGCGTGGGGCGGACCGGATCGCCACCGCAGCCGGCCAGCAGGCCGATCAGGGCGACGGACAGCAGCATGCGGGGGCGGAACAGGCTCATCGGCAGTGCGCTCGCGGCGCCGGATTCAGGAAAGGGCGCCAGCATACCGAAGCCGTGGCGGGGCGGGCAGGGTGGGGGCAGCTCCCTATTCAGCAAAAAAACGTGAATCGCTTCTGGTGGGTGCGGACCTCGGTCCGCACAAATGCCTGGTCGCGCGCTGAAGGAATGTGCCAACCAAGGTTGGCACCCACCAAAGGCAGGTCCAGGCGGCCGCCGAGAACCTCCCTATTCAGCAGAAAACGACCATGGTAGGTGCCGACCAAGGTCGGCACCTACCAAATGAGTGGGTCAGAACCGGTTGTCGCCGTCCAGCATCCGGCCCAGGCCGCCCAGCACCGAGCCTTCGCCGCGGTTCTGGCCGCCGCCCTGCGGCGCGGCCATCCACATGCGGCCGGCCAGGCGCGAGAACGGCAGCGACTGCAGCCAGACCTTGCCCGGACCGGTGAGCGTGGCCAGGAACACGCCTTCGCCACCGAACAGCATGCTCTTGATGCCGGTGACCCGGCGTACGTCCATGTCCACGGTCGGGTGGTAGGCCACCACACAGCCGGTATCCACATCCAGCCGCTCGCCGGCCGCCAGCTCGCGCTCCACCACGCAACCGCCGGCATGGATGAACACCCAGCCGTCGCCTTCCAGCTTCTGCATGATGAAGCCTTCGCCGCCGAACAGGCCGGTCATGATCTTGCGCTGGAACTGCACGCCGATCTGCACGCCGCGCGCGCCGGCCAGGAAGCTGTCCTTCTGGCAGATCAGGCGGCCGCCATGCTGGTCCAGCTTCATTGCCAGTACAGTGCCGGGGTAGGGCGCGGCGAAGGCGACCTTGCCCTTGCCGTGGCCGCTCTGGGTATAGACGGTGGCGAACAGGCTCTCGCCGGTCAGCACGCGCTTGCCGGCGGCCATCACCTTGCCCATGAAGCCGCCGCCCTGGTCGCCGTTGGCGGCGCCGAACACCGTGTCCATCTGCACGGTGGCGTCCTTGAACATCAATGCGCCGGCCTCGGCAATGGCGCTCTCGCCGGGGTCGAGCTCGATTTCCACGAACTGCATTTCATGGCCGACGATGCGGAATTCGATGTCGTCGGCGCGGCCGTTGGCGGCGGCGGAGACCGGGACCGGCGGCGGGATATTGGGCATGCCCGGGGCCGGCGCCTGCAGCTCGGCCACCTCGGCGATCGGCGTCCACCCGCTCATGCCCTGGCACCAGGCCAGCGCGCGCGGGTTGGCCTGCGCATAGCGGCGCGCGGCTTCGTCATCGAGCGGGCCGACGCGTTCGGCCTGGGCGGAGGCATGGAAGTACCACTGGGTCATTGCGGCGGCTCCGCGAGGCTGGAAAACACCAGTCTAGCGAGCGACCCGGCTCCGGGGCGACGTGGCCATGAACGGCGGGCATTTGCGGGGCAGGTGCTGTATTGCAACAATTATCTGGTAGCGCCGTTTTACCACCCCTCCAAACACAGCCTACCGCCATGTCCCCGACCCGTACTTCCCGTGGCCGCCTTCCGGTCGCGCGCCCTCTCGTTGCCGCTCTTTCCGCCCTGCTGCCGCTGGTAGCAGCCGCCCAGGAAACCCCCGCTGCCAAGGACCCGGTTGCCCTCGATGCCCTGCAGGTGACCGCGCAGCGCCGCGTCGAGAACGCCAAGGACGTACCGGTCGCGTTGAGCGCGATCCAGGGCGAGAAGCTGGATGTGCTCGGCTCGGCCGGCGATGACATCCGCTTCCTGGCCGCACGCGTGCCCAGCCTCAACATCGAGTCGTCCTACGGCCGTGCCTTCCCGCGCTTCTACATCCGCGGCCTGGGCAACACCGACTTCGACCTCAATGCGTCGCAGCCGGTGTCGCTGGTGTATGACGACGTGGTGCAGGAAAGCCCGCTGCTGAAGGGCTTCCCGCTGTTCGACCTGGCCAACGTGGAAGTGCTGCGCGGCCCGCAGGGCACGCTGTTCGGCCGCAATACCCCGGCCGGCGTGGTCAAGTTCGATTCGGCGCGTCCGTCGCAGGATGCCGATGGCTACATCCGCGTCGGCTACGGCAGCTACAACAGCTGGAACGTACAGGGCGCCTACGGCGGTCCGCTCACCGACCGCTGGTCGGCACGTGTCTCGGCCATCTACCAGCGCCGCGACGACTGGGTGGACAACACCCGCGTTGGCGCCCCCAACAGCGGTTTCGAAGGCTATGACGAAGCCGCCGGCCGCGTGCAGTTCCTGTACGAAGGCGACGACTTCGAAGCGCTGTTCAACCTGCACAAGCGCAAGCTCAACGGTACCGCCCGCCTGTTCCGCGCCAACATCATCCAGAAGGGCGGCAATTCGCTGGTCGAGAACTTCGATCGCGACAAGGTGGCCAACGATGGCGTCAACTTCTCCGACCTGGAGACCTGGGGCGGCAGCGCGCGCCTGCAGTGGAACCTCGGCTCGGTGACGCTGCACTCGATCACTGGCTACGAAACCGCCGAATCGCTCAACCGTGGCGATATCGACGGTGGCTACGGTGCGGCCTTCCTGGGTGCCGGCAACTACGGCCCGGGCCTGATTCCGTTCTCGTCGGAGTCGGCTGACGGCCTGCCGCATCACCGCCAGTGGACGCAGGAAGTGCGCATCGAGTCCAACGAGTGGGGCCGCTTCGATTGGCAGGCCGGCGTCTTCTACTTCGATGAAGACGTGACCATCAACAACTTCAACTACGACTCGCTGACCCCGGGCAATCCGCAGACCGGCCACGTGGTGCAGAACCAGCGCAACAAGGCGTGGGCGGTGTTCGCTTCGGGTGACTTCGATGTCACCGACCGCTTCAAGCTGCGCGCCGGCGTGCGCTACACGCAGGACAAGAAGGACTTCAGCGCCAGCGTGCTGCAGGCCGTTCCGTTCGGCACCCCGGTCAGTGGCCCGTACCTGGCCAACACCGACGTCAACGACGTCAGCTGGGACCTGAGCGGCGTGTACAAGCTGACCGACGACATCAACGCTTACGCCCGCGTGGCCAAGGGCTTCCGCGCGCCGTCGATCCAGGGCCGCCTGGCCTTCGCGCCGGGGCTGTCGCAGGCCGATTCGGAGAAGGTGATCTCGTACGAAGCCGGCATCAAGGCCGACCTGTTCGAACGTCGCGCACGCCTGGGCCTGAGCGTGTTCCGCTACAACGTCGACGGCCAGCAGCTGATCGCGGTGGGTGGCAGCAACAACACCGCCACCCTGCTCAACGCCGACAAGACCATTGGCCAGGGCGTGGAACTGGACCTGGAGGCCTACCTGGCCGACAACGTCCTGCTGACCTTCGGCAGCAGCTACAACGACACCGAGATCAAGGACAAGAACCTGGCGGTGGCGATCTGTGGCGGCGGCTGCACCATCACCGACCCGACCACGGTGATCAACGGCCAGACTTATGCGCTGGTGAACGGCAACCCGCTGCCGCAGGCGCCGAAGTGGATCCACAACGCGACCCTGCGCGTCGGCTTTCCGCTCAGCGATGGCAGCGAGCTGTATGCCTACACCGACTGGGCCTACCGCAGCGCGGTGAACTTCTTCATCTACGAGTCGCCGGAATTCCGCGGCCGTAGTTCGCTGGAAGGCGGCCTGCGCCTGGGCTACAACTGGGATTACGGCCAGTACGACGTGGCCGTGTTCGGCCGCAACCTGACCAACCAGACCCGCGTGGTCGGCGCGATCGACTTCAACAACCTGACCGGCTTCCTCAACGAGCCGCGCACCTGGGGCGTGGAGTTCACTGCGAAGTTCTGATGCGGTGGCTGCGGTAATGCAATGAAGAAGGGCCGGCGTAATGCCGGCCCTTCTGTTTCCTGCTTTCTGTAGAGTCGAGCCATGCTCGACTGCCATGAGCCGAGCATGGCTCGGCTCTACAGAGGCATGGCTTACAGCGCGCTCTGCGGGCGCACCTTCAGTACCGCGTTCTCGGTGGTGCAGTCGCGGCTGGAGTGCAGGCCGGCCTTGCGCGCGGCAACGATCTCCCTGCGTGCGGCCAGCAGGTCCTTGTTGAACGCGGCGTTGTCGTGCAGGCGGGCCACGGCGGCGGCACCCATGAAGCGGCCCTCGAGGATGTCGCTCTGCCAGTGCACGTTGCACACCAGGCGGCTCTCGCCGTAGTTGCGGCCGCGGGCCTGGATGGCATCGGCGCGATCCGGTGCGATCTCCGACAGGATCAGGGCCCAGGCCCAGCCGATCGAGGTGTGGCCGGAGGGGTAGGAACCATTCTCGCGCAGGCCTTCCTCGTCCTTCGGCGAGCAGGTCGGTTCACCATTGACCATGAACGGGCGGGGGCGCTGGTAGTGGTTCTTGGCGGCCTTGGTGGCGGCGCTGGCGTCGATCCGGCTGCGCTCCAGCAGTCGGTACAGCGCCGGGGTCTTCACTGCATCGACGTCGATGTCAGCGGCGCAGGAGAAGTGGTTGGCGCCTTCGGGAAAGCCGAGTTCCGCATCCACACCGGCCTGGGCGAAGCGCGGGCTGCCACGCAGCGCCCGGGCTTCACGGCTGACCTGCTCGTCCAGTGCGAGGGCGGCCGAACCGGCCACCGGAGGTGCCGGCACCAGCTCGAGACTGGCCGGTACCGCGTTCTTGTCCAGATAGCCCACCGCCTTGGTGGTGATGTTGGCTTCGACGGCAGTCGGCTTGGTGGCGGTGGCAGCACAGCCGGCCAGGGCCACGGCAACGGCGAGGCCGAGCAGGGGACGGGCGGGGTGGGAAAGCAGCGACATGGACGGGCTCCGGAGGAAAAACATCGCGCCATGATCGCAGCCCGAATACGACAACGCAGTGGACATCGGTCATACGGCCAGACCCGGCATGGTCATTGTCGCGATATGAAAAGCGTCATCGTTTGACGTCAGTCTCCTGAATCCGGGCGCAGCGCACGGACTTTCACGCCGCTGCCCCGCGAGCATCGGCACAACGGCAAGCGCCAGGGCCGTCCAGTTCCAGCCGGGTCGGGGGGATCCGAAGACAGAGGGAGAGAAGCGATGCGCAGCACCGCAACAGGAAGTACCGTCCTGGCCCTGCTCCTCGGGCTGGCAACCGCCCCGGCGCAGGCCGCCGACGTGGTCGGCGTGGCCTTCGTGCACGGCACCGGCGCGCAGACCAATGCCACCCAGGACTACTGGCAGCCGGCGATCATCGACACCGTGCGCCAGGGCCTGCCGAACAGCAGCGACTACGTGGTCATCAACTGCGACTTCACCCAGTACATGTGGAAACCGGAAGCGGCCGGCTGCCTGGCCAACCAGCTGACGAGCTTCATCGACAGCCGCGGCATCACCCAACTGGTGGTGATCACCCACTCCAACGGCGGCAACGTGATGCGCTGGATCCTGTCCAACCCGACCTACGACAGCCGCTATCCGAAGATCATCCGTACGGTGCGCAAGGTCAACGCGCTGGCACCGTCCTCGGGTGGCACGCCGCTGGCCGATGCGGTGCTCAACGGCAACACCTTCGAAACCTCGCTGGGTTGGCTGCTGGGCTACAAGAACGATGCGGTGCGCCAGCAGCAGGTGGCGAGCATGGCTACCTACAACGCGCAGAACCTGTACGGCACCGCCGGTCGTCCTGCGCTGCCCAAACCGTTCCGTGCCATGGTCGGCAGCGATGTGGAATCGGCGGTGTGGGACAGCAACAGCTACTGCGGTGGCTATGCGGCCAATGTCGGCCTGGAGTTCACCCAGAACTGGCTGTCGTCCTGCTCCGATGGTTTCCTGGAGTGCAGCAGCCAGAAGGCCGCCGGCACCACCTGGTTCACCGACAAGCAGCGCACCCAGGGAGCAGAGCCGCTCAGCCACAACCAGAGCCGCCGCGAGTGCTTCGGCCTCGGCACGATCCTGCGCAACGACCTGAGCCAGTGAGGGAGACGACCATGACGATCCATTCCACCCTGCTGGCCAGTGCCGTGCTGACGGTGCTGTCCCTTTCCGCCGCGCAGGCCGCGCAGCCACTGCAGGCCGCCCGCGCAGGCGATCAGGTGCCTGCCACCCTGGTGGCCGCGCCACTGCCCGCCGATGAAAGCGAACACGCGCCGCTGTCGTTTACCTGGGCGCTGGACCCGACGCAACCGCTGCAGGCGGCCACGCCGTATGCCTCGGTCAGCCGCAGCTACTGGCAGCAGGTCGATGGCGCGCAGCTGCAACGCGGCCTGGACCTGCCACTGACCGCTGCCGATGCGGTGATCCAGCTGAGCCCGGCCGAAGGTGCCCGCGTGCTGCCGGCCAACACCCTGCAGGTGCGTGACCCGGCCGGCCGCAGCAGCGTGGCGCGCAGTGTCGATGCACGCGCGCTGCAGGAGGCCGGCATGCCGGTGAAGGATGGCAGCAGCATGCTGCGCACCGGCGCGACCAGTGCAGTCGGTGCGTACACGCTGCAGAGCGCACAGGCACAGGGCCGCTACGTGGTGCAGGTGCTCGAGCCGAACAGCCCGCTGCGGCTGGAAGTGCAGGCAAACCAGACACAGGTGCTGGCCGGTGGCAGCGTGCAGCTGCAGGCACGCCTGCTGGAAGACGGCGTCACCACCGCGCAGCTGGCATCGCGTCGTGGCGGCCTGGGCGGCGAAGCCCTGCTGGTTGCACCGGACGGCCGCAGCTGGCCGCAGCGGTTGCTGCGCACCACCGATGGTGCCCTGCGTGCGCAGGTGCGGATTCCGGCCGATGTCGGCACTGCGCAGGGGTTGTGGGAACTGCAGGTGTTCGCCCAGGCCGATGGCGTGCTGCGTGATGGCAAGGTGGCCTTCGCGGTGGCACGGCCAACTGCGCGCTTCAGCGGCCAGGCGGCACCGGATCCGGCCAGCCGCCAGGTGGCGCTGCCGCTGCAGGTGGCCGCCGCCGGTCGTTACGAGGCGCGTGGCACGTTGTATGCCACCGGCCGCGATGGCCAGCTGAAGCCGGTAGCGCAGGCACATGCGGCCGCGTGGTTCGATGGGCCGGGCGCGGGCCAGCTGGTCCTGCCGTTCGACCAGGCTGCGTTGCCAGCCGGTTTCGGTGCGCCGTATGAGTTACGCGACCTGCAGCTGCAGGACCAGAGCCGGATGGCACCGATCGAATCGCGCGCGCTGGCGCTGCGGTTCTGAGGTTGCATGCAGCGGGCCGGGTTCCGGCCCGCTGCATCGGCATGACGACGGAATGGCATCACGACGGGGTAGAGTCGACTGTTAGTCGACTGCCTTTCGCCTGGATCGCAAAGATCCCGCGCTGCGCGCGATAGTCGACTAACAGTCGACTCTACCGCCGTCGGTCTCCCAGGCCTGTCGGTTTCCGAGGCCGCAGGTTTCCGTGGCCGCAGGTTTCCAAGCCCCTTGTTTCCCCCGAGGGCTCCGCCTCACCCCGCGTACGCGGTCAGCCGGCCTTCCTGCTCGACCACCGTGATCGCGCCACCGAACACCGTAGACAGCGGTTCGTTGCGCAGCAGCTCGGCGCGGGTACCATCGGCCAGCACGCGGCCGTCGCGCAGCAGTACCACCCGTTCGATCTCGGGAATGATCTCTTCGATGTGGTGGGTCACCAGCACCAGGGTGATGCCCTGCTGGGCCAGCACCCGCATGGTTGCCACCAGCTGTTCGCGGGCGAACAGGTCGAGCCCGGTGGAGGGTTCGTCCAGCAGCAGTGCCTGCGGCCGGTTGACCAGCGCGCGGGCGATCAGCACGCGGCGGGTCTCGCCGGCCGACAGCTCGGCGTAGGCGCGCTCGCGCAGGGACAGGGCGCCGGTCATCGCCAGCGTTTCGCCGACGCGCGCACGCATGTCGTCGGTCACCTCGCGGAAGGCCGGCACCACGTAGCTGGCAAAGAAGCCGGACAGCACCGCCTGTTCCACGGTCAGCCCCGGCATGTCGGCCAGGTTGCTGCTGAGGTCGCCGGTGACGATGCCCAGCTGCGAGCGCAGCCGGTCCACCTGCCAGCGGTTCTGGCCCAGCACCTTCACCGCTACGGAGCCGTCGCCTTGGGCCAGCGGGTACAGCTCGCGGGTGATCAGCTTGATGAAGGTCGATTTGCCACAGCCGTTGGGGCCGAGCAGGGCGGTGTGCTGGCCCTGCGCGATGCGCAGGCTGAGCCCGTGCAGCACCTTCACCTGGCCGCGCACCACCGTGGCGCGGTCCAGTTCGATCAACGGGGGCAGCTCCGCCAGGGGCGGGGCGGCGGTCATGGTGCTGGCGCGTGGATCAAGGCTCGACAACTCAGGTCCCCAACTGTGAACGGTGCCACGGAAGGCGGTGGCAATCACCGCCGCAGGGATGCAGTTTGCAACGCAAGCGCCCATCATGTCTGCCATTGCCGCGTCGATCCGGAGAGCCGTCATGCCTGATGCCCTGATGTCCCTGTTGACCGGTGGTGTGCTCGGCCTGGGCTGGTGGGGCATGCTGGCGGTGCTGCTGGTCTTCACCCAGATCACCATCTTCTCGGTGACCCTGTACCTGCACCGGAGCCAGGCCCATCGCGGGGTCGATTTCCACCCGGCGCTGGCCCACGTGTTCCGTTTCTGGCTGTGGCTGACCACCTCGATGATCACCCGCGAGTGGGTGGCCATCCACCGCAAGCACCACGCCAAGGTGGAGACCGAGGACGATCCGCACAGTCCGGTCACCCGCGGCATCGGTACGGTGTTCTGGCACGGCGTGGAGCTGTACCGCGAAGCCCGCGGCCAGCGCGCGGACATCGAGCAGTACGGGCGCGGCACCCCGGATGATGCGATCGAGCGCCGCCTGTATACCCCGCATGCCACGTTGGGGCCGGTGCTGCTGTTCGCGATCAATACCGTGTTGTTTGGCCTGCCTGGCGTGGCCCTGTGGGCGATCCAGATGGCATGGATCCCGTTCTGGGCGGCCGGTGTGGTCAATGGCCTGGGCCACTGGTGGGGCTACCGCAACTACGAGTCCGCCGATACCTCCACCAATCTCACGCCGTGGGGGTTCTGGATCGGTGGTGAGGAGCTGCACAACAACCACCATGCCTTCCCCAGTTCGGCGCGCTTTGCGATGCGGCGCTGGGAATTGGACATCGGCTGGAGTGCGATCCGCCTGCTGCAGGCGCTGCGGCTGGCCAAGGTGCTGCGGGTGGCACCGGCCATGGACGTGCGTCCGAACATTGCCGTGCCCGATGCCGAAACCCTGAAGGCGCTGCTGTCGCACCGCTTCCAGGCGATGACCGACTACCAGCGCAATGTGTTCATGCCGGCCCTGCGCGAGGAAGCCGCGCAGGCCGGCGCCAAGTTGCGCCGCCTGCTGCCACGCAGGCTGCGCCGTGGCCTGGTCAACGATGGCCGCTGGCTGAAGCCGGACAGCCGTGCCCAGCTCAGCGCATGGGTGGCACAGCGCCCGCGCATCCGCACCCTGGTCGAGTACCGCGCGCGGCTGGCGGCGCTGCTGGAAGCGCGTGGTCACGATGCCGCCGAGCGCCTGCACCAGCTGCAGGCCTGGTGCCGCGAGGCCGAGGAAAGCGGTATCGCGGCGTTGCAGGCCTACGCCGCACGGCTGAAGGGCTACAGCCTGGTGGGCGCGTGAGGCCAGGGTACGGAGTTCTGCTGGCGGTGCTGCTGCCGGGTGCGGCGCTGGCCCAGGTCACCGATACCACCAGCTACCTGCAGCGGATCGACAGCGATGGCGACGGCCGGGTGAGTGAATCCGAGTACGTGCAGTGGATGCTGTATGCCTTCGACCACATGGACCGCAATGGTGACGGCGTGCTGAGCGCCGACGAGCTGCCCGGCGGCAAGGGCAGGGCGATCAGTCGCGAGCAGCAGCGGCAGGTGATCGTGCAGCGCTTCCACAAGCAGGATGCCAACGGTGATGGCGTCCTGGATGCCCGTGAACTGGCGGCGCCTCCGCGCTGAGCGCATGCTGGCCTGCGTACCCGCTGCCGGGCGATCATCGCGGGCCTATGTTCCCCAAGGAGTTCCCCCATGGATGACCGGATCGACGAGGAACTGTTCGCCGAATGGCTTGAATTCTGCGCTGGCCGCAGCGAGCGCGAGGACTGGTATTTCTCCGGCCTGCTGCAGGGCGTGACCGACCCGGATACGCTGGCGGCGGTATTCGCAGGCTTCCCGCATGCCGATGCGCTGCGGTCGCGCGCGCTGGACGTGCTTGGCGCAGGGCGCTGGGACGGGCACCTGTACCTGCAGCCGGCCATCGCTGGCGACGTGCAGGCAGTGGCGGCCGCCGCGCGCACCTGGCTGGACGAACTGGCGAGGGTGGCAGGTATGGCGGGTGAGTCCGCGCTGCAGGCCACACTGCGCGACGTGCCGGTGGTGGCAGCGCCCGCAGAGCAGCTGCAGGCCGCATGGCGCGAATCGGGTCCCAGTGCCTATCTGCACGACGTCGTCTGCGATGTGGTACGCGAGGCCCGCACGCTGGATACCCCTCAGATGGCCGCACTGGACGAGGCGCTGTACCACATCGCTTCGGACCTGTACCTGGGCTGGTATATCGCCCAGCCGTTGTCCCCGGCAGCCGTCGATTTCGCGCCTTATCTGGCGTTCTGGCGCCTGGGCGGACGCGGCGCACTGGTCGACGGCGCGTTCCTGGTGGAAGCGGCGGGTCTGGATTCATAGGGCGGCGCGGCGCCATGCCCAGCGGCTTTGCATGGCCCCGCGTAGAATCACCCCATGCCCGAACTACCCGAAGTCGAAACCACCCGCCGCGGACTGGCGCCGCACCTGCAGGGCCGCCGCGTGCATGGCGTGATCCTGCGCCGCGCCGACCTGCGCTGGCCGATTCCGCCGGAAGTGGCCGAGCTGCTGCCGGGGCAGCGCATCGAGGACATCCGTCGTCGCGCCAAGTACCTGTTGCTGGATACCGCCATTGGCAGCGCAGTGCTGCACCTGGGCATGTCCGGCAGCCTGCGCGTGCTGCCCGGTGATACCCCGCTGCGCGCGCACGACCACGTCGACATCAGCCTGGACAACGGCCGTCTGCTGCGCTTCAACGACCCGCGCCGCTTCGGCAGCCTGCTCTGGCAGCCGACCGGCGAAGTCCACCCGCTGCTGCAGGGGCTGGGCCCGGAACCGCTGGACGACGCGTTCGACGGCGACTACCTGTTCGCCCGCAGCCGTGGCCGTAGTGCGCCGGTGAAGACCTTCCTGATGGACCAGGCGGTGGTGGTGGGCGTGGGCAACATCTACGCCGCCGAGAGCCTGTTCAAGGCCGGCATCAGCCCGCTGCGCGAGGCCGGGAAGATCTCGCGCGGGCGCTACCAGCGGCTGGCCGACGCGGTGAAGGAGATCCTGGGCTACGCCATCACCCGTGGCGGCACCACGCTGCGCGACTTCATCAGCCATGACGGCGCGCCGGGCTACTTCGAGCAGGAACTGCTGGTGTACGGCCGCGACGGCCTGCCCTGCCCGAACTGTGGCCGCGCGCTGAAGCACGCCACCATCGGCCAGCGTGCCAGCGTCTGGTGCAGCCACTGCCAGCGCTGAGGCACGCAGCCAGCGGCAGCTGAACGGGCAGGGCGCGTCTCCGCTGCCCGTTAACGTTTGTCTGCCTATGATGGCCGACCTTCCCACTGTGCCTGACGCGCCTGCATGCAACGACGCGACTTCATCCGCAATGCCTCCCTCGCCCTGGCTGCATTCGGCCTGCCGTCCCTGCCCGCGTGCGCGGCCAGCAAGAGCGGCCAGATGGGCCTGCGCCGCCTCGGCCAGCCGCAGCCGTTCGATTTCGCCACCCTGAAGGGCCAGGCGCGGGCACTGGCACAGGCGCCCTACAAGAGCCACAAGCGGGTGCTGCCGGGCCGCCTTGAAGGCCTGGACTGGGACCAATACCAGTCGATCGGCTACCGCCAGGACCATGCGCTGTGGGCCGATCAGCCCGGCAAGTTCCAGGCCAAGTTCTTCCACCTCGGCCTGTACTTCCATTCGCCGGTACGCATGTTCGACGTGGTCGACGGCAAGGCGCAGGAGCTGGCTTATGACGGCGCAGCCTTCAACTACGGCAAGAGCGGCATCAAGGACGGCGAGCTGCCGGCCGACCTCGGCTTCGCCGGTTTCCGCCTGAACACCCGCAAGGACACCGACCGCGACTTCGCCGCCTTCCTCGGCGCCAGCTACTTCCGCGCGGTCGGCAAGGAAGGCCAGTACGGCCAGTCCGCGCGTGGCCTGGCGATCGACACCGGCATGGGCAAGCCGGAGGAATTCCCCGACTTCATCGCCTATTACCTGGAACAGCCGTCGGCCGATTCAGAGACGATCGTGGTCTACGGCCTGCTGGATTCACCCAGCGTGGCCGGCGCCTATCGCTTCGCGATTACCAACGGCGACGTGCTGCTGATGGACATCGACAGCGCGCTGTACCCGCGCAAGGCGATCGAGCGGTTGGGCATCGCACCGTGCACCAGCATGTACCAGGTGGGCGAGAACGACCGCCGCATGGCCTGGGACTGGCGCCCGGAGATCCACGACACCGATGGCCTGTCGCTGTGGACCGGTGCCGGCGAGTGGATCTGGCGACCGCTGCTGAACCCGCGCAACCTGCGCTTCAACATGTTCGTGGACCGCAACCCGCGTGGTTTCGGCCTGCTGCAGCGCGACCGCAACTTCGACCACTACCAGGACGACGGCGTGTTCTACGAGAAGCGTCCGTGCCTGTGGGTGGAGCCGAAGGGCGAGTGGGGCGAGGGCTCGGTGCAGCTGGTGGAGATTCCCACCGTGGACGAGACCTTCGACAACATCGTGGCGTTCTGGAACCCGAAGGAAAAGCCGCAACCGGGCCAGGAGCTGCTGGTCGGCTACCGCCTGTACTGGGGTGCCGAACCGCCGGCACGTCCGCCGCTGGCGCACTGCGTGGCCAGCCGCACCGGCCTGGGCGGCGTGGTCGGCAAGAAGCGCGAGTACTTCAGCTGGCGCTTCGCGGTGGACTTCGAAGGCGGCGAACTGGCCAGGCTGATCGACAAGGGCGAGGTCGAGGCGGTGGTGGAAGCCAGCCGCGGCCGGGTCGAGATCGTGTCGGCGCGCCCGCTGCGCGAGATCAACGGCTACCGCGCGATGTTCGACCTGGTGCCGCCGGAAGGCAGTACCGAGCAGATCGACATCCGCCTGTTCCTGCGCAGTGGTGGCAAGACCCTCACCGAGACCTGGCTGTACCAGTACACCCCGCCGCCGGCGGGTGCGCCGGAGCGCACGCTGTACTAAGAGGGGTGCGGGTTTGCAGGGCTTGCAGCCCTGCACCTGCCGAGGCCAAAGCAACAGCAACAGCCGAAGCAGAAGCTGGTTTCCTGAGGCTGGGCGGGTTGGGTCCGGTGGCGGGAGACGCCGTAAACCCCGCTCCGCGGTCCGGCCCAGCCGCTGGCGGCTGTGCGTTCGGGCGCTTGCGAAGCAATGCTTCGCAAGCAAAGCGCCCTCACCCTTGGGGGCTTGGCCGCGACATCCATGCCGCGGACACTCCCGCCACCGGACCCACCCCGCCTTCGACAGATCTCCGTGATCTGTGGGAATTGCTCTTGGGGTCAGATCCGTTTTCCGAAGGAAAACGGATCTGACCCTAGATCTATTTCGATATCTGACAGATGTGTCGACCAAGGTCGACACCTACCAACAGCCGTGGGGACCTGTCGAAGGCGGGGCACTGTGGGT
>NZ_JAOCLC010000067.1:0-26014 GCF_029845105.1 Stenotrophomonas sp. GD03654
ATCCACCCCGCCCGGCCAAGCGCGGCTTTTGATGTTCACGGCCAACCCGCCGCCACGAGGGGCTGCGCCGTTCGCGGGAAACCTCTCAGTCGTCCGCGGAAACCGTCCGCCCCGACGCCCACGCCCGCAGTGCTTCCACCTGCTCGGCCATCAGCACCGACAGCGGTCGGGTGGCGCGGATCTCGTTCATCAGCAGCTCGGTGTCCAGCGGCCGGCCTTCGGCGTGTGCCGCATACAGGCCAGCCACGATCGCCTGCTCGATCTCGGCGCCGGAGAAGCCATTCGCGGCCGCCGCCAGCGCGGGCAGTGCGAAGTCGTCGGCATTGAGCTGGCGCCGCCCCAGGTGCAGGCGCAACAGTTCCACGCGAACTTCAGGCGAGGGCAGGTCGACGAAGAAGATCTCGTCGAAGCGGCCCTTGCGCAGCAGTTCGGCAGGCAGCTCGTGCACCTGGTTGGCGGTGGCGACGATGAACACCGGCGCCTTGCGCTCGGCCATCCAGGTCAGCAGGTAACCGAGCACGCGGCGTGACACGCCGCCGTCTTCGCCACCCGTGGCCAGGCCCTTCTCGATCTCGTCCATCCACAGCACGCAGGGCGCCAGCTGCTCGGCCGAGGCCAGTGCCTGGCGCAGGTTCGCCTCGGTCTCGCCGTGGTATTTGTTGTACAGCGCGCCCACGTCCAGGCGCAGCAGTGGTACGCCGAAGCCGGCCGCGGTGGCCTTGGCCAGCATCGACTTGCCGCAGCCATGCACGCCCAGCAGCAGCATGCCGCGTGGCGGGTCCAGCCCGGCCGGTGCCGAGCCGGCGATGAATGCGACCCGCCGCTGGTTGATCCAGCGCTTGAGCCGGTTGGCGCCGGCCACGTCGCCGAAGCGCGCGCTGTCGTGCTCGAAGAACAGGTGGCCGCTGCGATTGAGCAGCTCGAACTTCAGCCGCGCCAGCTGCGGCAGGTCGTCGTCGCGCAGCGCGCCGTCGGCGTAGATCAGCTGGCGCGCGATACGGCGGGCATCGACCAGGCTCAGGCCCTGCAGGTTCTTCAGGATCTTCTTCACCGCTTCGCTGTCGACTTCCACCCGTCGGCCGCCATGCTCGCGTGCATAGGCGTCGGCCTCCTCGCGCAGCATCTTCAGCAGGGCGTTGGCATCGGGCAGGCGTGGGTTGAAGCGTACCGCCAGTGCTTCCAGCTCGGCCGGCAGTTCCACCTTGGCGCCGATCAGCACCAGCACGTGCGGTTCGCTGTGGCGGCGCTGGATCAGGTCGCGCAGGGCGCGCTGGTGGCTGGCATAGCCCAGGTAGGGGTGGAAATCGAGCAGCAGGTAGACCCCGCGCTGCTCCGCCTGGCGGATCATCTGCAGGGCCGCACTGGCATCCGGCGGCCCGACTGGCGGATCCTCGCTGTCCAGGTCGATCCGGCGCAGGCCTTCGGTGATCGACCAGCGGTGCAGCGCCCGCCACACGTGCATCAGCGTCTGCCGGAACAGTTCCACGATGCGACCCTCGTCCTGGGTCTCGATCACGATCAGGGGGGTATTGGCGCGGATCAGTGCGCTCAGGTCCTGCAGCTCGCTCATGCCGGTTCGATCCTTCGGGGGCGCCACGATAGCAAAGGCGATGGCCACAGGTTCAGCGCGATGCTACCTCCCGTCACCACCGCCGGTGTACGCTCGGGGCACGTACCCGGAAGCGAGGCTGGCATGAAGACGATCCTGGTGGCCGGTTCCAAGGGCGGGGTGGGCAAGACCACCGTCGCCACCCACCTGGCCGCGTACGCGGCATTGCAGGGCAAGGCCACGGTGATCGCCGATGCCGACCCGCAGGGCTCCAGCACCCGCTGGGCGCAACGACGTGCCGGGCTGGAAAGCGCGGTGCTCCCCATCGACGTGTATCGCAAGAAGCAGTGGGCGCAGAAGCTGCCCGACGGTACCGAAACCGTCATCATCGATGCGCCGGCCGGTGCGTTGGCCGACGATATCCCCCATTTCCTTGACGCTGCCGACGCGGTGGTGGTGCCGGTGCTGCCCTCGGCGCTGGATATCGAAGCCATCGTCGGCTTCCTCAACAGCCTGGCCCAGAACCCACGGGTGCACAGCCGCAAGCTGCCGGTGGGGCTGGTCCTGAACCGCACCAAGCCATGGACCCAGACCTCGCAGCAGGCGCTGCAGATGCTGGCCGAATGGCCATACCCGGTGGTCGCGCAGCTGCGTGACAGCCAGAGCTACGTGGTCATGACCGGCCTGGGCCGCAGCCTGTTCGACTACCGCTCCGCCCAGGTGCGCGAACACCAGGCCGACTGGGAGCCGCTGCTGTCCTGGCTCAAGCTTTGATGCCTGCCTCACTCCTTCTGCTGCATCCTCTTCTTCATGGAAACCCGCGATGCGTGAACTGATCCTGCTGCGCCATGCCCATGCCGAACCGGCCACTCCCGGCCAGGCCGACCTTGACCGGCCGTTGTCGCCGGTAGGGCTGGCCGAAGCCGAAGCCGCCGGCAAGTGGCTGAAGGAAAACAATCTGCTGCCGGACTGCGTGCTGTGCTCGCCGGCGCGGCGCACCCGGGAGACCCTGGAGGCCGTGCTTGGCACCATCGGCTACGTGGAGAAGCGCCTGGAAGACCGCATCTACGAGGCCACCCCCGGCACCCTGGCGGCGCTGGTGGACGACCGCCGTGACCTCGACCGGGTGCTGATCGTCGGCCACAACCCGGGTCTGGAGCGCCTGGTGGCGCTGATGACCGAGGGCACCAGCAGCGATTATCGCGGCATGCCGCCGGCCGGTATCGCCGTGCTTGGCTTCCCGCGCGAGGCCTCGATCGAACCGGGCGTGGCCAGCCTGAACGCGTTCTGGTGGCCGTGATCCGATGAGCCTGGCGCGGCGCAGCCGCTTCCTGCTGCCCGCGCTGCTGGCCTTCGGTCCCGCCTGGGCTGCAGCACCTCCGCCCACCCCGTTGCCACCGGTGGCAGCCGAAGCCCCGCGGATGCTGCGCCTGGATACCGTGCGCTCGCAGATCGGCTTCGAAGTGCGCACCCGCTTCGGGCAACGCATCGAAGGCGTGTTCCCGCACTTTGAAGGACGCATCGAGATCCTTTCCGATGGCCGCCACCAGGTGCACCTGAAGATGTTCACGCGCTCGGTCGAGATCCCCGGCAAGTCGCGTTACACCGGCTGGATGCGCGGCGAGGAGTTCTTCGATGCCGGCCGCCATCCGGTGGTCGAGTTCGACTCGCTGCCGTACTGGCCGGAGACCGTGGAGAACGGGGGCGATATCGATGGTCGCCTGACCCTGCGTGGGATCAGCCACCCCGAGAAGCTCAAGGTCGAGAAAGCGGATTGCGCCCGTCCCGGCTATGATTGCGATGTCGTCAGCCGCGGTACCGTGCAGCGAGGCCGGTATGGAATGGACAGCTGGCAGCTTGCCTTGAGTGACCGAGTGACCTTCGTATTGCGAGCGCGCCTGAGCGAGGCGCCGAAACCGTGAACCTCCTGCTGCGTGTACTGGCGCTGGCAACCGTGTTGCTGGGCAGCGGTTGTGCCTCGCTGTCGCATGCCGAGCGCGACCGTGCCGAAGCGATCGCGGTGCAGGCGCGCTCGACCGTGGTTGATTGCCAGCGCGCCGACCGTTGCGCGCAGGACTCGCCGCTGCGGGCCCTGGCCGGGCGGGCGTTCACCGAATCCACCCCGGAGCGACCGCGCCACTACGCCACCCTGCTGGATGAGGGCGAGGGCGCCCTGGTGGCACGCCTGAACCTGCTGCGCAGCGCTACCCGCAGCATCGACCTGCAGACCTATATCTTCGACAAGGACGACAGCGCCCGGCTGGTCATCGACGAACTGCTGGCCGCGTCCCGCCGCGGGGTGAAGGTGCGGGTGCTGATCGACCAGCTCTCGGCGATCTCCGACCTCGAGATCCTGGGGGCGCTGTCCGGTGCCCACCAGAACTTCCAGCTGCGGGTCTACAACCCGACCTTCGGCAAGGCCCGGCTGAACTACTTCGACTACGCCGGCAGCGTGCTGTGCTGCTTCCGCCGCTTCAACCAGCGCATGCACAACAAGCTGTTGGTGATCGACGACGCGATCGGTGTGGTCGGTGGTCGCAATTACCAGGACGACTATTACGACTGGGACCGCGAGTACAACTTCCGCGACCGCGACGTGCTGATTGCGGGGCCGGAGGCACGGGCGATGGCGGCCAACTTCGATGCCTTCTGGCGGGCTCACCGCAGCGTGCCGGCCGAACGCCTGAACGATGTCGGCCGCACTTTGCTGCGCGAGGGCGTACCTACGCTGCCGCCGGCCACCTTCCGGCGCCCGGAACGGGTGCAACGGGTCAGTGCCGAAGCCAACGACACCGAATTCGTCACCCGCTCCTTCGTCGATACGGCGCTGCCGGTGGCTTCGGTGCGCTATGTGGCGGATCTGCCGCGCAAGCATCGCCGCGAGAAGGCCGACGCACCCTTGGCTGGCCAGCATGTGACCGAGCCTCAGCTGGACGCGCTGATCGCCAGCGCGCAGAAGGAAGTGATCCTGCAGACGCCGTACCTGGTGCTGTCCAAGCCGGCGCAGAAGCTGTTCCGCGAGCTGCGCAAGCGTCCGCAGCCGCCGCGCGTGGTGGTGTCCAGCAACAGCCTGGCGGCCACCGACAACCCGATCGTGTATGCGCTGTCGTACAAGTACAAGCGGCGCAACATGCGCGAACTGGGCTTCAACATCTTCGAATACAAGCCGTTCCCGCTGGATGCGCCGGTCGACTACCGCAACCTGCTGCCCGACCCGATCGCCGCGCCCGAAGGCGAGGATGGCAGCGGGCGCAATCCGTTGATCGGCGGCAGCGCCGCCGGCAGCAATGCGCGCGGTGGCAGTGATGGCGGCTCGGGCGCGATGGACAAGCACGGCCCGGTGAACCATCCGCGTACCGGCAGCGCCTACCAGAACGCCCGCGAACGCCGTCGTGCCGCTGGCAGCGAAGTGGAAACGCGCCTGCTGCGTACCGAGACGCGTCCGTCGTTCCTGGGCAGCAAGGCGGTCAACAAGCCGTTGCCGGTCACCCGCAAGGGTGCGCGCATGGGCCTGCACGCCAAGTCGCTGGTGGTCGACCGCCGCATCGGCGTGGTCGGCACCCACAACTTCGATCCGCGCAGCGAGAACTACAACACCGAAGGCGCGGTGATCATCGACGATCCGGTCTTCGCCGAGCAGCTGGCCGAGAGCATCCTGCGCGATACCCATCCGCAGAACTCGTGGACGGTGGCGCCGCGGGCCAAGCCGCCGGTGCTGTCGGGCCTGAACTACAGTGTCGGCAAAGCCTCCGAAGCGCTACCGATTCTCGACTTCTGGCCGTGGCGCTATGCCACCGACTACGAGTTCAAGCCCGGCCCGGACTGCCCGCAGCCGCTGCCACGGCAGGACCCGGATTTCCATCGCTGCTACGTTGCCGTCGGCGACTTCCCCGAAGTCAACGTCGGCCCGAAGTGGCTGCTGGTGCGCATGCTGACCGCATTCGGTGCCGGCCTCGTTCCCATTCTCTGAAGGTGCCCGCATGACCCAGGTGTTCCGCGAAGCTGTTTCCATCGAGCAGCTCAATGCGCTCAGCCGCAACACGGCGATCGAGTCGCTGGGCATCGTCTTCAGCGCCGCGGGCGAAGACTGGCTGCAGGCCACCATGCCGGTGGACGAGCGCACCCGGCAGCCCTACGGCATCCTGCACGGCGGTGCCTCGGTGGTGCTGGCCGAGACCCTGGGCAGCAGCGCCGGCAACCTGTGCGTGGATACCGCAAAGCAGATCTGCGTGGGCCTGGAAATCAACGCCAACCATGTGCGTGCGGTGCGCTCGGGGACTGTCACCGGCACCGCGCGCGCGCTGCACGTGGGCCGCAGTACCCAGTTGTGGGAAATCCGCATCGAGGACGAGCAGGGCCGGCTGGTGTGCATCTCGCGGCTGACCCTGGCGGTGGTGGCCGCCGGCCACGGTTGAGTCCCCCGTCGGGCGTGTTGACGGCGGCAGAACCCAGCGTTCCCCGCCGATTGCCCCGGTCAATGGCGGTTATGGCCTAAATCGGCTGGCAGCTGCCGCGGCGCTCCGGTATCGTGCGCGGATGACTTCCCCCACTCCGGCCCCCCGTGGCGGCGTGGCGCGTGTGTGCCGTTACCTGTACCGCGTACCGCTGCTGTTGGTCCACATCACCGTGTTCCTGCCGCTCATCCTGATCGGCATGCTTCCGCCGTGGGGCGAACTGCGCGTGGGCGAGGATACGTTCGGGGCCAAGGTGGTGAACTGGTGGCAGGGCGGGCTGATGTGGATCTTCGGCTTCCGCCTGTCGCAGATCGGCAAGCCGCTGCCGGGCGCCGTGCTGTTTGTGGCCAACCATGTCAGCTGGGTGGATATCTCCATCCTGCACAGCCAGCGCATGATGGGCTTTGTCGCCAAGCGCGAGATCGCCAGTTGGCCGTTGGTTGGTTGGCTCGCCGCGCGCGGCCAGACCATCTTCCATCAGCGTGGCAATACCGAATCGCTCGGTGGGGTGATGCAGGTGATGGCGGAGCGCCTGCGCACCGGCAAGGCGGTCGGTGTGTTTCCGGAAGGGCGCACCCGCGGCGGCCACGAAGTGGGGCCGTTCCATGCCCGCATCTTCCAGGCCGCGGTTGAAACCGGCGTGCCGGTGCAGCCGGTGGCGCTGGTGTACGGGGTGAAGGGCGACGCACAAACCATCGTCGCGTTCGGCCCGGGCGAGAGTTTCGCCGCCAATTTCCTGCGCCTGCTCGGTGAGCCGGCGCGGCATACCGAAGTGCATTTCCTGGAGCCGATCGGTACCCAGGACCTGGAAGGCCGTCGACGCATCGCGGAAACCTCGCGCGCGCGCATCGTGGCGGCCATGAGCACGCAGTGAGGGTGCGGTGGCCCTGATACCGCCACCCGTCCTGGACGCCGGTACGCCGACGCTGCATGCGGCTGACTATCAGCCGCCGCGCTGGCTGCGCAATCCGCACCTGCAGTCGATGCTCAGTTCCAGCCGCATGCGCCTGCAGCGTGGCCTGCTGCTGCTGGCCGCCACCGGTGCGGTCAGCGAGGAGCTGATCCTCGATGGCGGTGACGGCGTGCGCCTGCAGGGCTGGCACAGCCATGTCGAAGGTCGCCAGCCCAAGGGAATTGCCCTGCTGCTGCACGGGTGGGAAGGCAGTGCCGAATCCAGTTACATGCGCATGGCGGCCGCGCGCATGATCGAACAGGGTTTCGATGTGGTGCGGCTGAACTTCCGCGACCACGGCAACACCCACCATCTGAACCCCGGCATCTTCCACTCCAACCTGATCGATGAAGTGGTGCATGCCGCGGGCGATATCGCCCAGCGCTGGCCGCAGCTGCCGCTGGTGGCTGCCGGCTATTCGCTGGGTGGCAATTTCGTGCTGCGGCTGGCCCTGCGCGCGCCGGCCGCCGGCGTGCCGCTGCTGCGGGTGGCGTCGGTGTGCCCGGTGCTGGACCCGGCGCTGACGATGGACAGCATCGAGAATGGCCCGGCGATGTACGACTGGTACTTCCGCCGCAAGTGGGCCGGTTCGCTGCGCCGCAAGCGCGACCTGTTCCCTGAACTGAGCGACTGCGACGACCGCGTGCTGAAGCTGGACATCCGCGCGCTGACCGCGTGGCTGGTCGAGCGG
This sequence comes from Stenotrophomonas sp. GD03654, assembly GCF_029845105.1. Lineage (NCBI taxonomy): Bacteria > Pseudomonadati > Pseudomonadota > Gammaproteobacteria > Lysobacterales > Lysobacteraceae > Stenotrophomonas > Stenotrophomonas sp. GD03654. The sequence continues at coordinate 7,647 of NZ_JAOCLC010000067.1, forward strand.
CACACCAGCTTCGGCTCGCTGCAGGCCTATTTCGATGGCTATTCGATTGCCGGTGACCGCCTCTCCGCCCTGCAGGTGCCGGCTGATATCCTGATGGCGCAGGATGACCCGGTCATTCCCTATGCGACCTTCAGTGACTGGCAGCTGCCGCGCCAGGCGCGCCTGGAAACTGCCTGCTGGGGCGGCCACTGCGGATTCATCGAGAACTGGCGGGGTGACGGCTTCTCCGAGCGCTGGGTGGCGCAACGCCTGCAGCGGGTCCTGCAGGCCTGAACCGGCAGCGGCGCGCAGCCCGCTACAATGCCGGTTTGCACTTGAACCGGACTGCCATGCAAGACCAGATCATCCAAGCGTTGCGCCAGAACCAGGCCGACCAGGCCGTGCAGCTGGCCCAGGCGTGGACCCGTGACGAACCCGGCCGCGCCGATGCCCACCGCTGGCTGGCGCTTGCGCTGCAGCAGCAGGGCAATGCCGAAGCCGCGATGGAGGCATTGCAGCAGGCGCTGCGGCTGGCCCCGGACGACGCTCAGCTGCACCTGCAGCACGCCGGCCTGCTGCTGGCGCTGCGCCAGTTCGAAGGGGCCGACGAAGCACTGGTGCGCACCACCGGTCTCGATCCGAATTCCTTCTCCGCCTACCTGATGCAGGCGCACCTGGCGATCGGCCGCAACGATTTCGACGAAGCACAGCGCATCTCGACCCTGGCCGCGCGTGTGGAGCCGGAGCATCCGGAACTGCTGACCATCGACGGCATGGTCGCGCTGCGCCGTGGCGAAGCCGACCGCGCGCTGGCGCTGCTGTCGGCCGCCAGCAAGGCACTGCCGGACGATACCCGTGTGCTGTATGCACTGGGCTTCGCCTACCTGGGCAAGGACATGCTGGCGTTTGCCGAGCAGTCGTTCCGCCGCGTGCTGGAGCTGAATCCGTCGCTGTCCTCGCTGCATGGCCTGGTGGTGCAGCTGGCACTGCGCCAGGGCAACGTGCCGGCGGCGGCCGAAGCCGTGCAGGTAGCGCTGCGGCAGCCGGAGCTGGACGTGCCGGCGATGCGTCGCCTGGCCGGTGAACTGGCGCTGCGCAACGGCCAGCCGTTGCAGGCGCTGGACTACCTGCTGCCGCTGCTGGAAACGCAGCCGGAAGACCGCCAGGTGCTGCAGCTGCTGCTGATGTCGTGGCAGCGCCTGGGCCGCGAAGAAGAAGCACGCGCGCGCCTGGATGCGGTGCTGGACGCGCATGACCAGCTGCACGACGTGTGGCTGGCGCGCCTGGCCATCGAGCAGGTGGGCAGCGAAAGCGCGGTGGCTGCGGTCGAGCGCTGGATGGCAGCGATGCCGACGCATGTGCCGGCCCTGGAAGCGCGCCTTCGCCTGCATGACATGGCGGGTGAACACGCGCAGGCCGAAGCGATCGCCGAGCGCATCGTCAGCCTGGAACCGGGTCGCGTCAGCGGTGAATCCCGTCTGGTCGAGGGGCTGCTGCAGCGTGATCCCGCTGCGGCGGTTGCCCGTGTGCAGGCGCTGATCGAGCAGGCGCCGGAAGCGCATCGCGCTGATCTGCGGACCTGGATGGGCGAGATCCAGGACCGTGCCGGACAGCCGCAGGAGGCGCTGCGCACGTGGATGTCGCTGCAGACCGACCAGGCCCCGCAGCGCCTGCCGTTGCCGCCACAGGCCAAGTCGCCGCCGAGCTGGCCCGACAAGGGCAGCATCGAAGGTGATGCCAGTTCCGCACCGATCTTCCTGTGGGGCGCCCCCGGTTCGGGCGTGGAGCGCGTGGCGACCGGCCTGGCGGCCGCCAGCCCTGTGCTGCGCAGCGACCGATATACCAATACCCCACCCGATGATGCGTTCCAGAACTACAACACGCTGCAGGACCTGGCCTCGGGCGTGCTGACGCCGGAACGGCTGGTGCAGCGCTGGCGCGAACAGCTGCCGGCGCGTGGCCTGCAGAGCGACACCGTGATCGATTGGCTGCTGTGGTGGGACAACGCCCTGCTGTGGGCGCTGCGCCCGCAGCTGCCGCAGGGGCGCTTGGTGCTGGTGCTGCGTGATCCGCGCGACATGCTGCTGGACTGGGTGGCCTACGGCGCCGCCGCACCGCTGGCGATGACCTCGCTGGCCGAAGCCAGCGAATGGCTGACGCGCGCACTGACCCAGATCGCCACGCTGCACGAGGAAGACCTGTACCCGCACGTGCTGCTGCGCATCGACCAGATCGGCAATGATCCGCACGCGATGGCCGAACTGCTGGGCCGCCTGTTCGAGCGGCCGATGCCGCCGGCGGCACAGCTGGGCGCGCCGCGCCTGCCTGCAGGCCACTGGCGCAACTACCGCGACGTGATGAGCGCCGCCTTCGCCCAGCTCACCCCGGTTGCGGTGCGCCTGGGTTACCCGGAAGAGTGAGGAGAATGCAATGCAGCTGAGCAGCAACAGCCTGACCAACGGCGCACCGATCGACCGTGAGTTCGCCGCCGGTGATGCCGCTGGCTTCGCGCCCGACCGCAACCCGCACCTGGCCTGGAGCGGGGCGCCGGCCGGCACCCGTTCGTTCCTGCTGGTGTGCGTGGACCCGGACGTGCCGACGGTGCCGGAGACGGTCGGCCGCAATGACATGACCGTGCCGCGCGACCAGCCGCGTTGCGACTTCGTGCACTGGGTGATGGCCGATATCCCGGCCTCGGTGCAGGAGATTGCTGCTGGCAGCTGCAGCGATGGCTTCGTGGTGAAGGGCAAGCCCGCACCCGCGGGTCCGGCTGGCAGCCGCCAGGGCCTGAACGACTTCACCGGCTGGTTCGCCGGCAACCCGGACATGGCCGGTGACTACCTGGGCTACGACGGCCCGTACCCGCCGTTCAACGACGAGCGTGTGCACCGCTACTTCTTCCGGGTGTTCGCGCTGGACGTGGCCTCGTTGGAGCTTCCGGCACGCTTCACCGCCGCAGACGCGTATCGCGCCATGCACGGCCACGTGCTGGCGGAAGCGGCGCTGCACGGCACCTACACCTTGAACCCCGCATTGGCCTGAGCGGCAATGTGCTTCTGTAGAGCCGAGCCCATGCTCGGCTGCTTTTCCCGATAGACAGCAGCCGAGCATGGCTCGGCTCTACAACGCACAACGAAGAAGGGCGACCTCGCGGCCGCCCTTCAAGTGCCAGCCGACTGACAGTCGGCTCTACATCACTTCTCGATGGCCGACTCGACCACCATGTCCAGCACGTACGCCTGCGACGGCGCATCGGCCGGCGGGTTCTTCACCTCATAGCGCTTCACGCGCACCACGTTGCGCACGCCGTCTTCGTGGGTGTAGCCCTCGATGTTGCCGTAGAAGTTCTCGAACTTGCCCGGCTCACCCTGCTTCAGGCCCTTGTCGTCGAACTTGACCTCACGCACCTGCAGGCACTGGTAGTCCGGGATCAGCGGGTGCGAGCACTTCTCGGTCTTGGCGGCCACTTCCAGGAACACGGTTTCGCCTGCGCCGCCGTAGCGGGTTTCAGCCGTCGGTTCCGGGGTGAAGACCAGCCTGTCGCCCTTGGCGTTGGTCAGGGTCAGCTTGCCATCGGCATCCTGCTCGGCCTTCAGCTCGCCCTGCAGGCGGCTCGACACGGCCTCGTCCAGCGCCATCAGCGCCTTGTCGGTGCAGGCCATCATGGTCGAGGCCATCGCACTGACGCTCAGCTTGCCAGCGTCGAAGGTATAGCCGCCGCCCATGCGGTTGCAGGTGTTGCTGACCGACAGGCGGCCATCAGCGAAGTCCAGGGTGACCGGCTTGTCTTCGCGGGCGAACAGCGCGTCGATGCGCTTGCCGTCGGCGGCGGTGGCCTGCTGCAGCAGCCAGTGCTGGCTCTGCAGGCGCTGCGCATCCAGGTGCGCCAGCGTCTGCTGGTCTGCTGCCTTGGCCGCGGCCGGGGCCACGTCGTCACCGCCGGTGCCGGCCGGTGCCGGGGTCTGGCTGCAGGCGGCCATCAGGGCCAGCGGGAGGAGCAGGGTGAGCTTGCGGTTCATGGTGATTCTCCTTGGGGAACCGTGGGGGAAACGGGGTGGGGCCGGCAAGGGGGTTACCGTGCCCCGGCGCTGTTCAGCTGCCGGACGGCAACCACAGCAGCAGTGCCGCACCCAGCGCGATGCGGTAGAGGGCGAAGGCGGTGAACTTGTGCGACTTGATGTAGCCCATCAGCCACTTCACTACGACGAAGCCGGTGACGGCCGCGGCAAGGAAGGCCACGCCCACGTCGGTCCAGTTCTCGCTGCCCAGCTGCCCGGCCTTTGCCATTTCCAGGAAGGTGTAGGCGCTGGCGGCGAACATGGTCGGGATGCCGACCAGGAACACGAACTCGGCGGCGGCCGCGCGGCGGCTCAGGCCCAGCAGCATGGCCAGGAAGATCGCCGACGCCGAGCGCGAGGTGCCGGGGAACACACCGGCCACCACCTGCGCCAGGCCGACGCCGATCGCCACCGTCCAGGTCACCTGGTCGCGGTCGGGCAGGCGCGCGGTGTAGGCCTCCACCAGCAGCATCCAGACGCCACCGATGATCAGCGCCCACGCCACCGGGCTGACCGTTTCCGGCAGCGACCAGCCGGCCTTGCGCACCACCAGGCCGACCACGGCGGTGACCAGGAAGGCCGCGCCCAGCTTGAACACGTACTCGCGGTTCTCACGCTGGTTGAAGCCGGTGGCCAGTTGCAGCAGGCGCTGGCGGAAGACCAGTACCACCGCCACGATCGCACCGGCCTGGATGACGATGTTGAAGAAGTCCGAACGGGCACCCAGCCAGTGCTGGGCGATGAGCAGATGGCCGGTGCTGGAGATCGGCAGGAACTCGGTCAAGCCTTCGAGGATGCCCAGCAGCAGGGCGGAGAGCAGGTCGGACATGGACGGTGCGGGCACGCGCGGCAGGAAGGAAGAAGGTCGAGAGGATAGACGATCCCTGCTGCACCAAACGGGTGCGTCTGATGGCGGGCGCACCTCATTGGTGCGCACCGATTTGCACCGGTCCGGGGCACTCTTTTTGAAATCAATGACTTGCGGGCTGTAAAAAGTTGGCACGGTCGTTGCTGTACCTCAGGAGGCATTCATCCCCATCCGAGGTCGTACCGATGTCCGTGGAAAACGTTGAGAAGCTGATCAAGGACAACCAGATCGAATTCGTCGATCTGCGTTTCGTGGATATGCGTGGCGTCGAGCAGCACGTCACCTTCCCGGTCAGCATCGTCGAGCCGTCGCTGTTTGAAGAAGGCAAGATGTTCGATGGCAGCTCGATCGCCGGCTGGAAGGGCATCAACGAATCGGACATGGTCCTGCTGCCCGACACCAGCAGCGCCTACGTCGACCCGTTCTACGCCGATCCGACCATCGTGATCAGCTGCGACATCCTCGACCCGGCCACCATGCAGCCGTATGGCCGTTGCCCGCGCGGCATCGCCAAGCGCGCCGAGGCCTACCTGAAGTCCTCCGGCATCGCCGAAACCGCGTTCTTCGGCCCGGAGCCGGAATTCTTCATCTTCGATTCGGTCCGTTTCGCCAATGAAATGGGCAACACCTTCTTCAAGGTCGATTCCGAAGAAGCCGCCTGGAACAGCGGCGCCAAGTACGACGGTGCCAACAGCGGCTACCGTCCGGGCGTGAAGGGCGGTTACTTCCCCGTTCCGCCGACCGACACCCTGCACGACCTGCGCGCCGAGATGTGCAAGACCCTGGAACAGGTCGGCATCGAAGTGGAAGTGCAGCACCACGAAGTGGCCACCGCCGGCCAGTGCGAGATCGGCACCAAGTTCAGCACCCTGGTGCAGAAGGCCGACGAGCTGCTGCGCATGAAGTACGTGATCAAGAACGTCGCGCACCGCAACGGCAAGACCGTCACCTTCATGCCCAAGCCGATCGTCGGCGACAACGGCAGCGGCATGCACGTGCACCAGTCGCTGTCCAAGGGCGGCACCAACCTGTTCTCCGGTGACGGCTACGGCGGCCTGAGCCAGCTGGCGCTGTGGTACATCGGCGGCATCTTCAAGCACGCCAAGGCCATCAATGCCTTCGCCAACTCGGGCACCAACAGCTACAAGCGCCTGGTGCCGGGCTTCGAAGCGCCGGTGATGCTGGCCTATTCGGCCCGCAACCGTTCGGCGTCGTGCCGCATTCCGTGGGTCTCCAACCCGAAGGCACGCCGCATCGAAATGCGCTTCCCGGACCCGATCCAGTCCGGCTACCTCACCTTCACCGCGCTGATGATGGCCGGCCTGGACGGCATCAAGAACCAGATCGACCCGGGCGCACCGAGCGACAAGGACCTGTACGACCTGCCGCCGGAAGAAGAGAAGCTGATCCCGCAGGTCTGCTCCTCGCTGGACCAGGCGCTGGAAGCGCTGGACAAGGATCGCGAATTCCTGAAGGCAGGCGGCGTGATGAGCGATGACTTCATCGACGGCTACATCGCGCTGAAGATGCAGGAAGTGACCAAGTTCCGCGCGGCCACCCACCCGCTGGAATACCAGCTGTACTACGCCAGCTGACCGGTGGCGATGGCGGTGGGCTTCCCCCTCCCACCCGCCGCCATCGCTTCCGTTTTCGCGGCTGGGGAGCCGCAAGGCGGGCGCAGGCCCGCCGTTGTAGAGCGGGCTGTCAGTCCGCTGCATTGGAACGCGGGCCTTTGGCCCGCTTATCCAGGGGCAAGAGAGAGACCGGATACGCGACCAGGGCCGCCCTCCCTCCCGCGTCGGTCGTGCAAGGAGAGAGGCACGGCCGTCCCGGCCCTGTACGTGTCCGGTGCAACAGCCACGGTCATCATCCTGATGACCCGTGGTTGCCTGATGCCAACGCGCGCTGGCGCGCTGGCCCCATCCACCATCGGGACATGCGCATGAAACTGATCTCCGCCATCATCCGACCGTTCAAGCTCGACGAGGTCCGCGAGGCCCTGTCCGATGCAGGCGTGTCGGGTATCACCGTGACCGAAGTGAAAGGTTTCGGTCGCCAGAAGGGCCACACCGAGCTGTACCGCGGCGCCGAGTACGTCGTCGATTTCCTGCCCAAGATCAAGATCGAAACCGTGGTCACCGACGAGCGTGCCGACGCGGTGATCGAAGCGATCCAGTCGTCGGCAGGCACCGGCAAGATCGGTGACGGCAAGATTTTCGTCACCGCCGTCGAACAGGTCATCCGCATCCGCACCGGCGAAATCGGTGCCGACGCGCTGTAACCCCCTTCCGGAGACTCCCCCAATGAAGATGCGCCTTCTCACCGGGTGGCAGGCCCGGTTCCATCTGGTGTGCCTGTTGATGCTGCTCAGCGCGCTGGCCGCCGGTGCCTGGCCGGGCAATGCCCATGCCCAGGCGCAGGTCTCGCCGTTGCCGAGCGAAAGTGTGGCCGTTGAACCACTGCAGGATCCGGTTGCCGCAGCCGCTGCGCCGGCCGTGGCCGAAGCGGCCGCCGCCTATGATCGTGGCGACGTCGCCTGGATGCTCACTTCCACCCTGCTGGTGCTGCTGATGGTGGTGCCGGGCCTGGCCCTGTTCTACGGCGGCCTGGTGCGTTCGAAGAACGTGCTGTCGGTACTCAGCCAGATCCTGGTGGTGTTCTCGCTGGTGTTGCTGCTGTGGGTGGCCTACGGCTACAGCGCGGTGTTCAGCGCGGGCAATCCGTTCTTCGGCTCGTTCACCGAATTCGCCTTCCTCAAGGGCTTCACCCCCGACTCGGTGGGCAACACGCCGATCAAGGGCCTGCCGGACTATCTGTTCGTCGCGTTCCAGTCGACCTTCGCCGGCATCACCACCGCGCTGATCGTCGGCGCGTTCGCCGAGCGCATCAAGTTCCGCGCGGTGCTGCTGTTCTCGGCACTGTGGTTCACCCTCAGCTACATCCCGATGGCGCACATCGTCTGGGGTGGCGGTTACCTGGGCGAACTGGGTGCGATCGACTTCGCCGGTGGCACCGTGGTCCACATCAATGCGGGTGTGGCTGGCCTGGTGGCCGCATGGTTCGTCGGCAAGCGCCTGGGCTACGGCCAGACCGCGCTTAAGCCGCACAACGTGCCGTTCACCTACATCGGCGCGATGCTGCTGTGGGTCGGCTGGTTCGGCTTCAATGCCGGCTCCGCCGCCGCCGCCGATACCGTGGCCTCGCTGGCCTTCCTCAACACCGTGCTGGCCACCGCTGCCGCCGTACTCGGCTGGACACTGGTGGAGGCGATCGGCAAGGGCAAGCCGTCGGCGCTGGGCGCGGCCTCGGGTGCGGTGGCCGGCCTGGTCGGCATCACCCCGGCCTGCGGCACCGTCGGCCCGCTGGGCGCGATCGTCATCGGCTTGGTCGCCGGCGTGGTCTGCGTCTGGGGCGTGACCGGCCTCAAGCGCCTGCTGAAAGTGGACGACACCGCCGACGTGTTCGGTGTACATGGTGTCGGCGGCATCGTCGGCGCGATCCTTACCGGCGTGTTCAGTGCACAGTCGCTGGGCGGCACCAAGGCCGATCTGGATATCGCGCACCAGGTCTGGGTGCAGGTGGTCAGCGTCGGGCTGACGGTGGTCTGGTCGGCGGTGGTGACCACGCTGATCCTGCTGGTGGTGCGCAGCGTGGTCGGCCTGCGCGTGACCGAAGAGGCCGAACGCACCGGCCTGGATGTGACTTCGCACGGCGAATCGGCCTACGAGGCCTGAAGTAGCGGCGGAGCTGCTGCATTGATGTTGTGGGTGCCGACCGTTGGTCGGCACTTCTACTGTTCTGGTGGGTGCCAGGCTCGCCTGGCACTGCTCCTGCTCGGGTGGGTGCCGACCGTTGGTCGGCACAGCGGGTAGCCCATCCACGCATGGCGTGGATCTACCGCATCCTCTCTGGTGGGTGCCAAGCTTGCTCGGCACCGTGGCATGCATCATCAGGCGCGATCGCGCACAATCAGGCCATGCACCCGATCCGCACCGCCCTGATGCTCTCGGCCTGCCTGCTGCTGGCCGCTTGCGCCTCCACGCCGCAGGAAACCCGCAACCCGCTCGCCACCTGGGTGCCGTCACCCAACCAGAACGCGCGCACGCCGGTCATCATCGTCATCCACCACACCGAGCAGAAATCGGTGCAGCAGAGCCTGCGTACGCTGCGCACCGCCAACAGCGGCGGACGGGTCAGCGCGCACTACCTGATCGGTGCCGATGGCCATCGCTACCAGCTGGTGGCCGATGAACGCCGTGCGTGGCACGCGGGTGCCGGACGCTGGGGCACCATCACCGATCTCAATTCAGCCTCGGTCGGCATCGAACTCGACAACGACGGTCGCAGCCCCTTCAGCCCGGCGCAGATCGAGTCATTGATCGTGCTGCTGCGCGATCTCACTGAACGGCTGAACATCCCGCCGCGGCAGGTCATCGGCCATGCCGACCTGGCGCCGACCCGCAAGCAGGATCCGAGCCGCTTCTTCCCTTGGCAGCAGCTGGCCGACGCCGGGTTCGGCGTTTGGCCGCGCGCCGCCGATGGTGCGGCACCGGAAGGCTTCGACGCGTGGAATGCGCTGGCCCGCTTCGGTTATCCGCTGGACAACCGGGAGGCCACCGTCGCCGCCTTCCACCGCCGCTTCCGTGGCCGCGACGACCTGCCGAAGACACTGGATGCCGAAGACGCGCGCATCCTGCACTCGCTGCTACTGCAGACGCCGTAAAGAGGGCTGCCGGCTTGCAGCTGGCAACGGGCGAATCCCTCGGGAATCTGATCGGAATCACTGAATGGATGGCTGTGGGAATTTTTTGCAATCCATTCGATGTTGTTCAAGGAGGTGAATGCCTAAGGTCGCCCGACATCGTCAATCGAGCGAATTGCCTCTCATGCGCTACTCAAAAGCCCAAGTGCTGCTGCACTGGATCTCTGCGGTCATCATCCTCTGGGCCACTGTCAGTGGTTTCTACGTGGCGCTTCTTGACGTGCCGCATACCGTCGCTGAAACCATTGGTTTCTTCAACGTGTCCATCACCTCGGTGTTGATTCCGTTGTTCGCCATACGCGTGGTGATTGCCATCTCAAATCACCGGGATGCACCCGCCAGCGGAGCGGAATGGGCTGCCTTGATTGCTCACGCCGCTCTGTATCTTGTCACGACCGTCGTGCTGCTGACGGGCGTGCTGATGATGGAGCGGGAGATCAATGTGTTCAACCTGGTGAGCTTTCCACAGCCCATCAGCGACCCGCAGCTGACCATGGCGTTCAATACTGCACACCGCTATGCATGCGTCGTTCTGGGCGGGCTTCTGTTCCTGCATATCGCCGCCGTGGTCAAGCATCATCTGTCGGGCAATGCGATCCTGAAGCGGATGAGTTGGTAAACGCCGTGAAAAAGCTGCTACGCAGAGGGTCATTTGCACTACATTTGACCCATGACCGCATTCAACGCCCAATCGAACCGCAGGTACTGGAGCCTGGGTACCCTCGTGCTGCTGGCGGGGTGTTCCACATTGGGAACGCCACCAGAGACACCGCCTGCCCCATCGCCTGCCACGTACGTCAAGGCCGAATGGGGTGCATTGCCGTCTGTTTCCGACAACGACCTGCAGGCCGGATTCGTCGCCTGGCGCAGTAGCTGCACCCGCCTGAAGAACGATGCGGTCTGGGCCAAACCCTGCGCCACCGCCGCGACGGTTTCGGACAAGGACCCGGCGGCGATCCGCCAGTTCCTGCAGCGCGATTTGGATGTCTACGCACTGCGTGCCGGCGGCCACCAGGCCGACGGGCTGATTACCGGCTACTACGAGCCGATCTACGCCGGCAGCCTGACCCGCACCGAGAAGGCGACGGTGCCGGTCTATGGCACGCCGGATGATCTGGTGGTTGTGCAGCTGGAGAGCCTCTATCCGGAACTGAAGGGCAAGCGCCTGCGCGGTCGCGTCGAAGGCAAAGTGCTCAAGCCCTATGACGACGCCGGTACCATCGCGGCCAAGGGCGCCAAGGCGCCGGTGCTGGCCTGGCTGACCGATCCGATGGACCTGCAGCTGCTGCAGATCCAAGGGTCGGGTCGTGTGCGCCTGGGCGATGGCAAGCAGGTGCGCCTGGCCTATGCCGAACAGAACGGCCACCCCTACCGCGCGATCGGACGCTGGCTGGTCGACCAGGGCCAGCTGAAGAAGGAAGACGTCACCATGGACGCGATCCGCGCGTGGGCCCGGGCCAATCCCGCGCGCGTGCCGGAACTGCTGCGCAGCAATCCCAGCTACGTGTTCTTCGTGCGCAATCCGGACAGCCCGGAGGGGCCGCGCGGTTCACTGAACGTGCCACTCACCGCCGGCTACAGCGTGGCGGTGGACCGCACCGTGGTGCCGCTGGGCAGCCTGCTGTGGCTGTCCACCACGCGCCCGGACGGCAGCCCGGTGGTGCGCCCGGTGGCCGCGCAGGACACCGGCGGCGCCATCGCCGGTGAAGTGCGCGCCGACCTGTACTGGGGCAGCGGCGACGCCGCCGGCAAGCTGGCCGGCGACATGAAGCAGAAGGGCAATATCTGGATGCTGTGGCCGAAGGGCGTGGCGTTGCCGGTGCCGGCCCAATGAAGCGCTCACCTGCGTGCAGCCAGGTCGGGCGATAATGGCGTCATTCCGAACTTTCCGGCCGCGCCTGCGGCCAGGACCCCTGCAATGACCTACGCAAAGCACAACGCAAAACCCGGCACGAAATCCGCCGCAAAGAAGTACTACAAGCACTGGGCCGAATCGGGCCTGGGCAAGGGCAACGTGCTGATGGAAGCCCGCGGCGAGAAGATCGTGCGCCAGGTGGAAATCTACGGCACCAAGATGGTCTGGGCCGACGAGCATGCCCACAGCGATGACCGCTTCCTGCTGGCCGACCAGCCGGTGTCGTTCCTGGATTTCGACGAGGACGACGAAATCTCCGCGCGCGAATTCGAAAGCGCCTGGAAGAAGGCCCGGGAAGCCACCGGCTACCCGGTGTAACGCTGCCCGGCCGGGGTCAGAGCCCTTTCCTGACGGAAAGGGATCCGACCCCGGATCCGCGTTTTGCACTACATTGGTGCAATGTCCGACCCCGCTCCCCCGCCGTCCCTCGATGCCCTGGGCACGCCGCTGGCCTGGGCCGGGGCCGATGGCTGCATCGCCGGCTGCAATCCGGCCTTCGCCCGCTGGCTGGGCGTCAGCGTCCGGCGCCTGCTGGGGCGGCCGCTTGCCGCACTGGAAGTGCAGGGCGAGGCACTGGCCCATTTTCTGGCCCGCGATGAGCGCGACAGCCTGCGCCTGAATCGGCTGGCACTGGCGGTGCCCGGTGAGGCGCCGCGCTTCGCCGAGGGCTGGATGAGCCGCCGCGACGATGGTGGCTGGTTGCTGGAGGCGCATCCGGTCGACGAATTCCCCGGGCTGGACCCGACCCAGGCCCTGCCCAGCGCGCTCAGCGCGGCGCTGAAGGGCTTGGCCCACGAGCTGCGCAATCCACTGGCCGGGCTGAAGGGCGCGGCGCAGCTGCTGGCCCGCCGCGCGGCCCAGCGCGATGCCAGCGAACGTGAGCTGATCGAGCTGATCGGCTCGGAGATCGAGCGCCTCAACGGCCTGCTCGACCAGCTGCTGTCGCCGGCCCCGGCCGCGCCGCATGCCGAACTGAACATCCATGCCGCACTGGAGCGCGTGCTGCGCCTGGCCGAGAGCGAAGCTGGCTGGGCGGTGCGCCTGCAGCGCGACTACGACCCCAGCATTCCCGAGTTCCATGGCGACGCCGACCGCCTCACCCAGGCGGTCTGGAACCTGGTGCGCAACGCGATCCAGGCCGGCGCCGGCAACATCACCCTGCGTACGCGCGTGGAGCATGGCGTGCGCATCGCCGAGCAGCTGCACACGCTCGCCTTGCGCCTGGAAATCGCCGATGACGGCCGTGGCGTGCCGGAGGAACTGGCCGAGCATCTGTTCCTGCCCTTGGTGAGTGGCCGTGCCGAAGGCACGGGTCTGGGCCTGGCGCTGGCCCAGCAGGTGGCGCGCGAGCATCGCGGCACGCTGACCTACCGCTCGCGCCCTGGCCATACCGTGTTCACCCTGCTGCTGCCGATCATCAGCGGCGCCGCCCTGGCCGAGGAGGCCCCGCGCGATGTCTGAGTCTTCTTCGTCCCCGCAGCGCATCTGGGTGGTCGACGACGATCGTGCCGTGCGCTTCGTGCTGTGCACCGCACTGCGCGAGGCGGGCTACCAGGTCGTCGATTTCGACAGCGCCGCCCCCGCCCTGCAGGCGTTGAGCGAAGGCCCGCCGCCGGCGCTGCTGTTCACCGATGTGCGCATGCCCGGCGACGATGGCCTGGTGCTGCTGGACAAGCTCAAGGCCGCGCTGCCGCAGCTGCCGGTGGTGGTGATGTCGGCCTACACCGATGTGGCCAGCACGGCCGGTGCGTTCCGCGGTGGCGCGCATGAATTCCTGTCCAAGCCGTTCGATCTGGACGATGCCGTGGCGCTGGCGCAGCGTGTGCTGCCGGCCGTTGCACCGGCACTGGCGGCGCCCACACCGGCGGCGGAAGCGCACGGCGACCAGCCGCCGCAACTGGTGGGCGATACCCCGCCGATGCGCGCGCTGTTCCGTGCCATCGGCCGTCTGGCGCAGGCACCGCTGGCGGTGCTGATCACCGGCGAGACCGGCACCGGCAAGGAGCTGGTGGCCAATGCGCTGCATCGCGAATCGCCGCGCGCGCAGGGGCCGTTCGTCGCGCTCAATACCGCCGCGATTCCCGCCGAACTGCTGGAAAGCGAGTTGTTCGGCCACGAGGCCGGCGCCTTCACTGGCGCGCAGCGCCGCCATATCGGTCGCTTCGAGCAGGCCAATGGCGGCACGTTGTTCCTCGATGAGATCGGCGACATGCCGTTGCCGCTGCAGACCCGCCTGCTGCGCGTGTTGGCACAGGGCGAGTTCTTCCGCGTCGGCGGCCGTGAACTGATCCGCGTCGACGTGCGCGTGGTCGCCGCCACCCACCAGGATCTGGAAGGCCTGGTGGCGCAGGGGAAGTTCCGTGCCGACCTGCTGCACCGCCTGGACGTGGTGCGGTTGCAGCTGCCGCCGCTGCGCGAGCGCCGCGAAGACATCGCGCAACTCGCCAGCACGTTCCTGGCCGCCGCCGCGCGCAAGCTGGATACGCCGCCGAAGCGCCTGACCGCCGCCGCACTGCAGGCACTGCGCGAGCACGACTGGCCGGGCAACGTGCGCGAGCTGGAAAACGTGTGCTGGCGGATGGCCGCGTTGGCCGCCGCCGACACCATCGGCGTGGCCGACGTCGATACCGCGCTCAACCGTACACGCGGTCGTCGCAGCAGCACCACCAGCGCCGATCCGGGGCAGTGGGAAGCGCTGCTGGCCGAATGGGCACGCCGTCAGCTGGCCGAAGGCGTGGACGGGCTCCACGCGCAGGTGCGCGAGCGGGTCGACCATGCGCTGCTGGAGGCCGCGCTGCAGATCACCCATGGCCGCCGTGCCGAAGCCGCGGCCCGCCTCGGCCTGGGCCGCAATACCCTTACCCGCAAGCTGGGCGCCGGGCGCCGCCGCGGGGCCCATTGAACGGTCCCTGCACGCGATCCTCGCGCCCGCTTGCCGAACCGTTGATCGTTCATGGACGATGCAACGCTTAGTGTCATCTGCAAGGAGTCTTTGATGCGTCTGTCCTTTGCCATCCTGCCGTTGTCCGCCGCCGTGCTGCTGTCTGCCTGCGGCAGCGCGCCGAAAAAGACCGAACCTACTCCGCCGCCGCCGACCGTGGTCAGCGCAGCGAAGCAGGGCGAAGCCAATCTTGCGCCGGCTTCGGCCAGCATCGTCAGTGGCCGCATCGCGCTGATGGTGGAGCCCGGTGGCATCCACATCACCGGCCTGATCGGTGGCCTGCAGCCGATGCAGCAGGCCGGTTTCCACATCCACGAGCGCGGCGACTGCAGCGCAGTGGATGCCAGCAGTGCTGGCAACCACTTCAACCCCGGTGGCGCTGCGCATGGCCGCGCCGGCACCGGCAAGCATCACCTGGGCGACATGGACAATCTGCGTGCCGATGCCCAGGGCCGCGCCAACGTCGATATCCACCTCAAGGGCGTTACCCTTGGCGGAGGCGCCGCCACCGATATCGCCGGACGTGCACTGGTCGTGCATGCCAACGCCGACGACTATCGCAGCCAGCCCGCCGGCAATGCCGGCGTCCGCATCGCCTGCGGCGTGATCCGGGTCGTCCGCTGATCACCGCAGGCTTCATCCAGGGAGAGATTCCAATGCGTCTGATCCACACTTCGCTGTTTGCGGCCATCGCCGCGCTGGGCCTGGCGGCCTGCGGCCAGCAGCCGGCCGCTCCGCAGACTGAAACCCCGCCGGCCGCTCCGGCCGAGGGCGCCACCACCGAACCGGCTGCAACGCCGGCCCCGGCGGCTGCGCCGGCCGGCGACACCTCGGCCACCGCAGAACTGGCACCGACCCAGGGCAACGAGACCAAGGGCAGCGTCACCTTCAAGGTGGTTGACGGCAAGGTCCACGTGACCGGCCAGATCAGTGGCCTGAAGCCGGGCAGCGAACATGGCTTCCACATCCACGAGAAGGGCGACTGCAGTGCCCCGGACGGCATGAGCGCCGGTGGCCACTTCAACCCGGGCAAGCAGGATCACGGCAGCGTGTCCGCCGATCCGCACCACGGCGGCGACATGCCCAACATCAAGGCCGACGACAAGGGCGTGGCCACCATCGACGGCCCGGTGTCGAGCAACGTCAACATCGGCAAGGGTGATGACTTCGACATCATCGGCCGTGGCCTGATCGTCCACGCCGATGCGGATGACTACAAGACCCAGCCGACCGGCAACGCCGGCGCGCGCCTGGCGTGTGCGGTGATCCAGAAGGCCCCGTAAGGACGCTTTTGCTGGAAACGAAAAACGCCGGTGCAAACCGGCGTTTTGCTGTGCATCGCTTCCTGTAGAGCCGAGCCATGCTCGGCTGCTTTTCGGTGGACCTTAGCCGAGCACGGGCTCGGCTCTACAGCAGCAATACGCACGGCGGTCGCGCCCCGGGGAAACGCAATTGCACGGTAGCGCCGGGCCACGCCCGGCGGCACGCATCCGCAGATCAGCGCGCCAGCAACTCGCGCGCGTCCTGCCCGGCTTCGCAGTGCACGAACAACACCGGCACGCCATGTGCTTCCAGCACGGCGGCCATCTGCCGCTGGCGCATCAGGAACTGCTCGTAGATGCCCTTCAGGCGGTCGCAGTCGTTCTTGCTGTGGTCGTAGTGCGCGCACCAGCCGGCCGGGTCGAACAACGCCATGCGCGCCTCGCCATGCGTGTAGCGCAGCAGCGGCTCGGGCGCGGCGTTGAGCCATTCGTCCTCGCCCGGCGCCATGATCGCGGTCTCGATCAGCGGCCACAGCGCGGCCAGGCCCTGGTTGTCGTACTGCATCGACATCATCGCGGCCAGGTCGTTCACGGTGAAATAGCGCGCGTGCTCGATGCGCGCACCAAAGGTGTTCTGCGCCATCAACGCGGTGTCGGCATGGGCCATGCCGTTGGCCAGCAGCGTGTCTTCCAGCGCCTCGGCCACCGCATGGGTGGTGGCCACGTCGCTGCCGGTCAGCAGGAACGGCACCACGCGCAGGCCACCGCCCACCAGGCCGGCATCGGCCTGGAACGGCAGCGGTACATCACCGTTGGCATCGGTACCGAACGCCAGCAGGCGCGGACCCTGGTTGCGGCCCGGCGCACGCATCTGCAGTTCTTCCAGGCGGCGGTGGATCGGCCAGCCCGGGCGCAATACTTCGGCCGGGTCGAAATGCGCGGCGGCGAACACCAGGTCCAGCTCGGCCACCTGCGGCACCAGCTTGGACAGGTCACGGCCGACGCGTTCGGCCAGTTCACCGGCCTGTTCAGCGCTGAGCACCGCCTGGCGGGGGATTTCACCGCCGGCCAGTTCCAGGGCCAGCACGCCAAGGGCATTCATCGCGGGGTCGGGTTTGCTCATGGTTCCACGGTTGGCCCATCACAGGGCGGCAGCTACACTTGGCTCCATTATGCCTGCTCCGCCGTGCAGGCCATGTTGCAGACACCCTCATCCATGCCAGGTATCTCCATGCCCAACGCTCGTCCCGTCGCCATCCTCGGTGGCGTCCGCATTCCGTTCTGCCGCCAGAACACCGCGTATTCGGATGTCGGCAACCTCGGCATGTCGGTCCGTACGCTGGGGGCGCTGGTCGAACGTTTCGGCCTGCACGGCCAGCAGCTGGGTGAAGTGGCGATGGGTGCGGTGATCAAGCACTCCAGCGACTGGAACCTGGGCCGCGAAGCCACGCTGTCCTCCGGCCTGTCGCCGCTGACCCCCGGCATCACCCTGCAGCGCGCCTGCGGCACTTCGCTGGACAGCATCATCACCGTTGCCAACAAGATCGCGCTGGGCCAGATCGAATCAGGCATCGGCGGCGGTTCGGACACCACCTCCGACGTGCCGATCGTCTACGGCAAGAAGCTGCGCGCGCGCCTGCTGGCCGCCAACCGTGCCAAGAGCACCGGCGACAAGATCCGTGCACTTACTTCCGGCTTCAAGTTCTCCGAGCTCAAGCCCGAGTTCCCGGGCGTGGCCGAGCCGCGCACCGGCAAGAGCATGGGCGACCACTGCGAGGACATGGCCAAGGAGTGGAACATCTCGCGCGACTCGCAGGATGAGTGGGCGGTGTCGTCGCACAAGAAGCTGGCTGCCGCCTATGAGCGTGGCTTCTTCAACGACCTGATCGCACCGTTCCGTGGCGTCGAGCGCGACAACATCCTGCGCCCGGATACCTCGCTGGAGAAACTGGCGACGCTGAAGCCGGCGTTCGACAAGGTCTCCGGCCGTGGCACGCTCACCGCTGCCAACTCCACCCCGCTGACCGACGGCGCCGCCGCCGTGCTGCTGGCCAGCGAAGAGTGGGCGCGTGCCCACGGCCATGAGCCGCAGGCCTATCTGCGCGATGCGCATGTCTCTGCGGTGGACTTCGTGCATGGCGAAGGCCTGCTGATGGCACCGACCGTGGCTGTGCCGGAAATGCTCAAGCGCAACGGCCTGACCCTGCAGGACTTCGACATCTACGAGATCCACGAGGCCTTCGCTGCACAGGTGCTGTGCACCCTGCGTGCGTGGGAGAGCGAGGACTACTGTCGCAACCGCCTGGGTCTGGATGCACCGATGGGCCGCATCGACCCGGACAAGATCAACCTGCTGGGCTCGTCGCTGGCCACCGGCCACCCGTTCGCCGCCACCGGCGCCCGCGTGATCGCGACCGCAGCCAAGCAGCTGGCCGAACGCGGCGGTGGCCGCGCGCTGGTGTCGATCTGCACCGCCGGCGGCATGGGCGTGGTGGCGATCGTCGAACGCTGAGCATGACGGTAGTGCCGGCCGCTGGCCGGCAAGCGCTGGTACGAAAACGCCGCCCGATGGGCGGCGTTTTT